>JAHDDJ010000139.1 GCA_020629385.1 Erythrobacter sp. | reverse complement strand
GCGCGTGGGGACGACGTCCCCTAGCTCTTCCTCAGAAAAAGGGGCGGAAAGCAGTTGTTCGCTGCAGCTGCAAATTTCGAAGTCAAATGTCCAAAAGCTGAAGTTACCTACGCGGTGTTCATAGCCAAAGGATGTTCGGCGAACTAGGATCGACGTTCTTAATGGGGTAGGGACCGATTGACCCTACAGCATGAATAAAGTGTCGATGGCGCGCGTGGCAGCCCCAATGGCCCGCGCCTTGCGCCCGATGGAGCCAGCTTCGATGTGTGGTAAGATCAATCCGCGGGTATCCTGTGTGATGACGTAGCGGCGGACACGGTCCACAAGGTCGTGCCGGATGGCTTCTGGGAAGGCCCCGTCAATCAGGATCGCCTCGAAGTCGATAACCGAACACACCGACAACGCGGCTTTTGACAATTCCTGCGCGGTTTGGCGCAGCCATGGATCCACATAGCGGGCCAGGGTCGTCCAGCTTTCGGGGTCGGACCACAGCTGCCGTGTATCCAGATCGATCTCAAGCAAGCGCTGTTCCAGCTGTCGGATCGACGCCATTTCAACAAGCTGCATGCTTTCACCGTTCGGTCCGATACTACGAAGGGACCCCAACGCGCCCGCATTGCCTTGGCGGCCCTTATAGACGGTGTTGTCCAAGACGACCCCGCCACCGATATAGGCCCCAATGAAGAAATAGGCGTAGTCGCGAAACTCCTTGCCGCGCCCGAAACTGTGCTCGGCCTGACAGGCGGCGGTTGCATCATTGAGGAGCGAGACCGGCAGGCCGGTCATGTCTTGCAGCCGCGCGGAAAGATCGACGCTTTGCCACTCGATAAACTCGGCGCGGCGCTCGGCGGCCTCGTCGGGCCAGTTCCACAACTCAAAGGCGGCACCAACGCCAATGCCGCAAATTCGACCTTCCTGATCCGCCGTAAGCGTCGCTTTGATCTCAGAAATGCTGGTCTGGACAAAGGCAAAGATTTCGTCGGGCATAGGGCGGCTGTAACTAAGGGTTCGTTCATTCCGAGAGGTGCCAACAAAGTCCATCAACACCAGCTCTGCCGACCGGCGCCCGATCTTGAGCCCGAACGAAAACGCGCCGTCTGCGGCCAGACGCATGGGCGTTGAGGGTTTGCCGACTTTGCCACGCACCGGTTCGCCCTTCATGACAAGGCCTTCGGCTTCAAGCCTGCGAAGGATGCTGGATACTGTCGGCGGCGATAGACCCGCCCGTTTCGACAGGTCGCTGGCTGGCAAACCGCCGTGCCTTTGTATCAACGAAAGGAGCAGCCTTTCGTTATGATCACGAACACCACGCTGGCTTAGGCCGGCGCTGATCTCTCTGACCAATCCATCATCCATGGGCATGATCTATAGGTCTCCTCCACGCAGGTTCATAGTCGATTCTAATTAATAAAGAAAGTTAACTAACTAATTGACAGGCGCGTTAGAATCGGACTTGTTAGGGCGCAGGGCGGATCTCAATCCGTTGAAACGCAGGGTGGAGGCTCTGCTCAATAACGTCTGGGAGGACTTTATGAAAAAGCTCATGATTGGCACGGCTGTTGCCGCAATTACGTCTGCTGGTGCTGCGATGGCCGATGGCCACGGGACCTCTGCCTGCTTGATCACCAAGACCGACACCAACCCCTTCTTTGTTAAGATGCGCGAAGGCGCCACCGCCGCCGCGGCGGAGCTCGGGATCACACTGAATGCCTATGCGGGCACTGTGGACGGTGACCACGAAAGCCAGGTTGCCGCGGTCGAAGCCTGCATTGCCAACGGCGCATCCGGGATCCTGATCACTGCATCTGACACGGCAGCTATTGTTGAGCCCCTACAGGATGCTCGCGACGCTGGCATTTTGGTCATCGCACTGGACACACCACTTGATCCGATTGACGCAGCTGACGCGACCTTTGCGACCGACAACTTCCTCGCTGGTGAACTGATTGGCCAGTGGGCTGCAGGTGCCATGGGCGACGATGCTGCATCTGCAAGGATCGCAATGCTAGACCTCGCAATCAGCCAGCCAACCGTTGGCGTATTGCGTGACCAGGGGTTCCTGCAGGGCTTTGGCATTGATCTCGGGGACCCAAACATGTGGGGCGATGAGACGGATGCGAGGATCATCTGTAACGAAGTGACCGCCGGCAACGAAGAGGGCGGGCGCACTGCGATGGAAACCTGTCTTGCGGCTGATCCGGATATCAACGTGGTCTACACTATCAACGAACCGGCTGCGGCTGGTGCTTATGAGGCTCTTGTCGCTGTGGGTCGTCAGGATGATGTGCTGATTGTCTCGGTGGATGGGGGCTGCCCCGGTGTGGCCGATGTCGCTGACGGCGTGATCGGTGCGACGTCGCAGCAGTATCCGCTGCTTATGGCATCGCTCGGCATCGAGGCAATCGCCAGGTATGCCGAAGATGGCACGCTGCCCGAAAACACGCCCGGTAAGGACTTCTTCGACACCGGTGTTTCGCTGGTCACCGGTAGCCCGGTCGACGGCGTCGAAAGCATCTCGGTCGAAGAAGGCACGGACCGCTGCTGGGGTTGATTTGAACGGGCGCAAACGCTCTGTTTGAAAAAGAAGAAGGGCGGGCCTCAGCCCGTCCTTCCACTAAGAGGCGCGTTTGCCGCGCAATGGGGAAAGAGCATGTCGGACAAAGCAGACAATTACGAAGCCGCGTTGGGAGGCGCATCCAAAGAAGTGGCCCAATTTGGAGTCGAGGATAAATCGCTTCTGATGCGGTTTCAGAATGCGCTTCATAAGACCCCGTCTTTGGTGCCATTGATCGTCCTTGTTTGCGCGATCATGATTTTCACCGGCTGGCTGGGGCCACGGTTCTTGCCGCAGATGACCCTGGTGTTTCAGCAAATTCAGGTGGTGGGCATTCTGGCGCTAGCGCAGACGCTGGTCATCCTCACGGCTGGTATCGACCTGTCTGTTGGTGCAATTGCGGTCTTCTGCTCGGTTGTTATGGGCAAGTTTACCTTTGATTATGGCCTGCCACCTGCTGTGGCGGTGGCGTGTGGCATTGTGGCGGGCGCCGCCATTGGAGGCGTGTCGGGCTGGCTTGTCACTCGCATCAAAATTCCGCCGTTCATCGCCACGCTCGGCGTCTGGCAAATCGTTCTGGCCGCCAACTACATCTATTCCCGTAACGAAACGATCCGCGCGCGGACCATCCGCGAGGAAGCCCCCATGTTACAGTGGCTGGGTCTGAAACCAAATGAGCAGTTCGTAACTTGGATCGAAAACCTGCGCGGCATCACCTATGATCGCATCCGCCCCAATGACACCGGGCAGTTCATGCTTGACATCATTTGGCAAACGAAAATCACTTATGGTGTGTTGGTACTGATCGCGCTGACGGTTGTTCTAGCCTACATTCTCCGTTCGACCGCATGGGGCCGCCATGTCTATGCAGTTGGCGACGATCCGGACGCTGCGGAGCTGGCGGGCGTAAACGTCAAGCGCACGCTCATGTCCGTTTACATGCTGGCCGGTGCCATCGCAGCCGTCGCAGGGTGGTCCTTAATCGGGCGCTTTGCATCCGTCTCTCCAAGTGCTTCGACGGGCCTTGAAGGCAACATTGAATCGATCACCGCCGTGGTGATTGGGGGTATTTCACTCTTCGGTGGCAGAGGCTCCATCTGGGGTGCGTTCTTCGGCGCCTTGATTGTCGGAGTCTTCATGTTGGGCCTTGGCATGGCAGGGGTGAACCCGCAATGGACGTTCATGCTGATTGGCACACTTATCATCCTCGCCGTTGGTATCGATCAGTGGATCAGAAAGGTAGCAGCGTAATGGAACCCATTCTCAAAAGTCGGAACCTGACCAAACGCTATGGCAAGGTCGTAGCCCTCGATCACTGCGATTTCGATCTCTACCCCGGCGAGATCCTTGCTGTTATTGGCGATAACGGTGCGGGCAAATCAACCTTAATCAAGGCGCTCTCTGGCGCTGTGGTCCCGGACGAAGGAACGGTTGAGCTTGAGGGCAAGGCGGTTCGCTTTGCGTCACCCAACGATGCGCGGCATGCGGGGATCGAAACGGTTTACCAGACCCTCGCCGTCAGCCCGGCCCTGTCGATTGCGGACAACATGTTCATGGGGCGTGAAATCCGCAAACCAGGCTTGCGCGGCTCGCTTTTGCGGCAATTGGACAAGCCCGCGATGGAGAAGGCCGCGCGGGAAAAGCTGACCGATCTTGGCTTGATGACGATCCAGAACATCAATCAGGCTGTCGAAACATTGTCCGGCGGTCAACGGCAAGGTGTCGCCGTGGCCCGCGCGGCGGCTTTTGGCTCGAAGGTGATTATTTTGGACGAACCAACCGCTGCACTTGGGGTCAAAGAAAGTCGAAAAGTCCTGGAGCTTATTCTTGACGTTCGATCCCGCGGCATTCCGATCATCTTGATCAGTCACAACATGCCACATGTCTTCGAAGTGGCGGATCGCATTCATATCCACCGCCTAGGGCGCCGACTTTGCGTTGTTGATCCGAAAGACTACACGATGTCTGACGCTGTCGCCTTTATGACGGGGGCGAAGGAACCACCGCTGGAAGCAGTCGCTATGCAGTAGTTTGAACCAACTGGATTGTATCTCATTATCTGAATGTCCGGATTAGGTATCCATTTTGCGGATCTCCTCGATAGTATGAATGTCCGCACTGGGCCGAATTCAATCGAAATCGGCGCGGTCAAGTTGTTGAGTTGTCCTATGAATGTAGAACCGGACAATTCTTTGCTCCCTACGTTGTGGAAAGGCCAGGTGCTGCATTTCGCTGGTCTCGTTTTGCTTTTCGTGATCGTGGCGTTCGCCTGGGCTTTGCTGGGCAAACCCCACCCATGGGAATTCTGGTTGGCCGTCGCTTTTCCCATCCTGCATCAAGTATGGGTTTGGTTTGCATGGCGACTTGAGCTGAGATCGTCGGCGATCAGCCGATCAATTGGGTTTCAGGCCTATCTTTTTGTGTTCTTTTCACTTTTCGCCGGACGTTTTCTGACGGTAGCGTGGTTGGCGGTCCAAGACCAAAACAGCCTAGGCCTTGCATCGACGACAAGGGTACCTCTGACGTTAGTTCTACTCCTGCCGGGGCTCTACGCCATGCATAGAGCGAGAAAGTACTTCGGCATGTCGCGCGCTGCAGGCGGTGACCATTTCGATGCGCGATACCGCGACATGCCTTTGGTCCAAGATGGCATTTTTCGTTACACGGATAATGGCATGTACATTTACGCTTTTCTTTTGTTTTGGGCGATTGCGATTGGGTTCAACTCTGCAGCCGCGCTCGTCGTTGCAGCATTGAGCCACGCCTACATCTGGGTCCACTACTTTGCGACGGAGAAACCCGACATGGACTATCTTTATGGCTCCGGGAACGCTTAATTCTAAGTAAGGTAATGTCCGCTGTGCGGGCTGCAACCGCAGAATTCAGACCCATGGTCGAGTGTCCGGTTTGGGCCGC
>JAHDDJ010000138.1:2614-5474 GCA_020629385.1 Erythrobacter sp. | reverse complement strand
TGGGTGCATCGGGCACGGTGAAGCTGCCGCTGACCCGTTCCGCATCGCGAATCGCGAGAGACGGGTATTTCCCATCCGCCGAGGCGCATCCGCCGAGAATCGCGGCGGAGAGAATGCAGAGTGAAAAAGCGGCTTTGCTTGGCATGGTGCAGGCTTTAGCACGGGCTGACGGGCTTTCCAGTGGGTGATGCGCGCCCGCAGGCAATTTCGTGAAAAAAGCGCCCTGCGAAACGTTGACTTGGAACGACCTTTCCCTTAACGGCACCATTCTTTCCGAGAGACTGCCTGTTCGGCGGTTCATCGGGTGCGCCGTTTTTGATAATGAAAACGGCACTACAGATAAATTGAAAGTGACAAGACCATGTTCGCAGTAGTGCGCACTGGCGGCAAGCAATACCGGGTTGCCGCAGGAGACAAGATCGCAGTTGAGAAGCTGGCTGGTGAAGCCGGTGACACCGTTACTCTGGGTGACGTTCTGCTCGCAGGCGAAGGCGATTCGATTGCCGACGCTTCGAAAGTTTCGGTTTCGGCCGAAATCATCGCGCAGGCACGCAGTGAGAAAGTTGTCGTTTTCAAGAAGCGTCGTCGTCACAACTACCGCCGGAAAGCCGGTCATCGTCAGTCCATGACGCTGCTGCGCATCACCGACGTTGGCGAAGGCAAGAAAGCTCCGGCCAAGAAAGCCGCTCCCAAGAAGGAAGCTTCTGAAGAGAAAAAGGCTCCGGCCAAGAAGCCCGCAGCGAAGAAAGCAGCACCCAAGAAGGAAGCTGCCGAGAAGAAGGCTCCTGCGAAGAAGCCCGCTGCCAAAAAGGCACCTGCTAAGAAAAAAGCAGACTAAGACAAGTTTCGAAAGAGTAAGAGACAATGGCACATAAAAAAGCAGGTGGTTCATCCCGCAACGGTCGCGACTCAGCAGGTCGCCGCCTTGGTGTGAAGAAATTCGGCAGCCAGGAAGTGATTCCGGGCAACATTATCGTGCGCCAGCGTGGTACGAAGTTCTATCCCGGCACCAATGTCGGCATGGGCAAAGACCACACGCTATTCGCGCTAGAAGGCGGACGTGTGCGATTCCACTCGGGCAAACAAGGCCGCAAATACGTGTCCGTGGACATGATGGCCGAAGCCGCCGAATAAACCGGATAGTTCACTGACAGGGCTATCCAGCAGGATGGTCCAGCCGGAAAATACCGGCTCCGAAGAGGGAGACAGGGCCAACCTGCCTCCCTCTTGTCGTTTCTCCCTCAGCCCGCGCCGGAAATCGCATCCGGTGCAACGCAATTGTCACGCAACCCGCCTAGGCGCGGCGCAGCGGGACCCGAGGAGTAGGAATGATGTTCCATCGCAGCGAAAGGCTGTTTTTACGGCCCGCATGGCCCGAAGACTGGGAAGCTATATTTCAGGGGATCGCCGACGAAGGAGTCGTGCGCAATCTGGCTCGAGCGCCTTGGCCCTATACAGAAGAGGACGCGCATTACTTCGCGCAGCTTCCGCATGATCCGCAGAGCCCCCGTTTTCTGATTACCCTTGCTGCTACGGGTGAGTTGGTGGGTTGCATCGGCCTTGACCGGCACAATGATAAACGCGGAGACATGCTGGAAATGGGGTACTGGATCGGGCGCAAGCACTGGGGGCAGGGCTATGCGACGGAAGCTGGCAAGGCTGCGATCCGGATCGCCAGGTCCATGGGGCATGATCGGGTGGTCGCGAGTCATTACCTGGACAATCCCGCTTCTGGCCGGGTTCTTCGCAAAGTAGGCTTCGTGCCGACCGGCAAGACCGAGAAAGTCGATTGTCTGGCTCGGCAGAGGCCGGTGGAAGCGACCGGTTACGAATACGACCTCGCCGCAGAGAATATATTGCCGCTTCGTGCTGCCTGACACAGAAAAGGCCCCGCTTGATGAGAGCGGGGCCTTTTAATGTGTTCACGATCCGGAATTTACTCCGCCGGCATCAGCGCATCGGCAAATTCGCCTTCATATTTCTGGATCAACTCGCGATCATCATGATCCCATGGGTGGAAGCCCGGCTTGAAGTAGGCCAGCCACGCAGGGAAAATCCGGCGCACCACACCCGGGGTGACGGTCAGATATTTGAACAGGCCCCAGCGCGCTTTCCAGCCTGTAATGCCGTCCTGTGCCAGAAGGTTCATCGAATCCTGCCAACGGTTCTTGAAGAAGCGGCCGGTGACCGTAATCATCACCAGGCTGCGGACCTTCCATGCTTTCCAGCCTGACCAGTCCTTGGTCGCGTGGTTCCACGTGTCGTAGGCAACGCCTTTATGCTCAACTTCCTCGACTGCATGCCAGCGCCACATATCGCGCACTTCAGGGTCGGCATTTTCGAAATGCTTGGGGTTGGCGAGGAATTCATGCGCCATCATCGCCGTGTAATGCTCCAGCGCCATGGTAACGGCGAGATTGGCAATAGCGGGGCGATCCTTGGTCAGCTCGAGCATTTCCTTCACGCGCTGATCGATAGCCTTGATGTCATATCCGGCATTTTCGGCCAGCTTGTTGAAGGCGATATGTTCGCGGGTGTGGTTGATCTCCTGACGGACGAATGCCCGGATTTCTTCAGCCAGTTTGGGATCGGCACCATCGCGATGCGCTTTGACTGCCTCGATGAAAAACGCCTCTCCGCGGGGGAATGTGGCTGACAGGGCATTATGCCATGCCGTGCCAAAAGCGTCGCCGGCCCACCAGCGTTTGGGTGTGTTCGTGCGGTTAAACCGTTCATCGCGAACGACGATATCCAGATCGGCGGGAGTAGGGGATTTTTGATCGAGATCGAAATTGGCAGGGGCGTTCAAGGTAAGCTCCATCGTTTACTGACATTAGTGTCAATAAGCGTTACTTACATT
>JAHDDJ010000138.1:0-2514 GCA_020629385.1 Erythrobacter sp. | reverse complement strand
TCCAGCTTCCACGGGTGGAAGCCCGGCAGCAGGATCTTCGCCCATTCGCCAAACATCCGCCGCATCATGCCCGGCTTCCACCAAAGGAACGCGTAGAGCTTCCACTTGGCCTGGCGGCGGGTGAAGCCATCCTGTTCCAGCAGGCCAATGGCATCGCGAATCCGGTTGCCGAAATATTTCTTGGTGATCAGCACCGCGATCATGGTTTTGACGCGGTAACGCTTCCACCGGCTCCAATCCTTGGTGGCATGCAGCCAGACATCATAGGTGATGCCCTTATGCTCGATTTCCTCGGTAGCGTGCCAGCGCCAGATATCCGCAGCGACCGGATCGGCACCTTCCAGATAGCGCGGATCGGACAGCAGATGGTGGCTGATGATGGCGGCGAAATGTTCGAGCGCAATGGTGATCGCCAGATTGAATTCTTTCGGACGCCCTTCGGTCAGTGCCAGCATCGCCTGAATGCCCTGATCGATGCTTTCGACATTATAGCCGTGGTCGGAAACCAGCCGGTTGAACGCGACATGTTCCCGCGTGTGGTTGATTTCCTGCGTTGTGAACGCTTTCATTTCCTCAGCAATCTTCGGCGGCACGGAATCGCGGAACATCCGCATCGTGTCGATAAAGAATGCTTCGCCGCGTGGCAGGCTGGCCGAAACTGAGTTGTACCAGGCAGTTGCCACCGGATCGTTCGAGTGCCACCAGCGCGGGACCATCGCCTTGCGATCAAACCGCCGGTTGCGAACGATTAGTTCGTGTTCCGCCGGAGTTGCGCTATCAATAGCGGTGAAAGGCGCGTCCTGCTGCTTGTCGAGCGGTTCGGAGCGCTTTACGTCAATGCTGGTCTGCTTGTTCATATTAAGAATCTACTAGGCATATTTGTTAATGGCAACTCGTAAGCGTTTAACCCCCGAAGAGTCCCGTAGTTCCGCCTTAGAAGCGGCACGGGCATTACTTATCGAAACGGGCCCGCAATCAGTGACGCTTAAAGCCGTTTCCGCAAGAGTAGGGCGCACCCATGCGAACCTGCTGCACCATTTCGGGTCAGCTTCCGGATTGCAGAAAGCTTTGGCCGAACATTTGGCAAAAACGGTGTGCGAGACGATTAAGGATGCCGTTCGCGCCAGTCGGGCAGGACTGGGATCGCCGAGAGAAGTTGTCGATCTGGCGTTCGATGCATTCGACAAGGAAGGCGCAGGCGGTCTGGCGAGCTGGATGCTGCTGACCGGGAACGAGGATGCGCTCGACCCGATTATCGAGACGATACACGAGCTGGTCGATGAGCTAGCGCCTGAGGAGGCGAGCGATCATGCTGGTGTCATGGCCATGCACGAGAACACGCTGACGCTGGTTCTGCTGGCGCTGGGTGATGCGCTGATGGGCAAAGCCTTGGCGCGTTCGCTCAACCTGCCGGACAGCGCTGCCCGAGACCGGGCGGAAAAGCTCTTGGTAGAGGGGCTGGAACTGGAAGAGTCCGGGGAATGTTGTTCGGACTGACGATAGAGAGCCCTATTCTGCTTTGAGCGTCATCCACTCCGGCACGATGTCTGCGGGAATGTCAGCCACTCTAAGATGATCGATGGCAAATCCCAGTTCGGGATACGCAACCTTCCGGCGTTTCTCGTCTGACTGATCCAGCGGGACAACTACCAGCCGCCGGTTTACTTTTTGCCGCCAGTTCATCCGTGCGGTGTTTTCCTGCCCGATATAGCAACCCTTGTTGAAGCTCACCCCGTTCAGTTCGACCGCGTTGGTCTCCAGCCACAGAATGTCGCCCAGTTCGCTGCGCCCTTCCGGCACACCCAGTGAAAGCCGATGCGCGAGCCATGCAGCGTCTGCCGGTTCGTCAGTCTCCGAAACTTGCGCCACCCAGCGTTGACCCAGGGCGGCGAGGCGTGGATCGGGTGCTCCGCCATCGCCAAGTTGTGGCTGCCAATAGACCCCGACACTATCGTCGCGCTCGATCGTGATCTTGCGGCGCAGGCGGTACAACGAGAGCCGCTTGACCAGCTCGTCAGCCGCACCGGTCTCGCAATCCAGCAGCAGAGCGTCCGGCCCAGCCTGCCAAACGAAGAAGTCGAACAAGGCCTTGCCTTGCGGCGAGAGCAGGCCTGACCACACCGGTAATGGCCCGGCCACATCATTGGTGACGAGGCCTTGCAAGAAATCGACAACGCTTTCGGTTTCCTCCTGCGCAGCAATACGGATGATCGAGCGAGAAAAGAGGCGTTGTCCTGTCATATGTGGAAGGTGGCGTTTGGCCGGATCAAATCAAGGGAAAATGCCGCAGAACTGCATCTGAAGACTGTCCTACGTGCCGTTGATATGCCAAGAGGCGTCGCATTGTACCCAACCGCCTTCAACCTTTTGCAGGTGGTTGGCGGGACAGGAATTTCAGCCCTTGGACAGTGGTCCATGTGGTCCATTTGGTCAGGAAAAGACGCAGAAGCATGAACGCAATCACAATCCGCCGCCCCGATGACTGGCATGTCCATTTGCGCGATGGTGACATTC
>JAHDDJ010000137.1 GCA_020629385.1 Erythrobacter sp. | reverse complement strand
GGCGGGCTTCGTCGGTTGAAGAACCGCACGCCAATGCAACGCCCATCCGGCGATAAGGACGCGAGGTCGGCTTGCCGAAAATTCGGATATCGGCTCCATTCGCCATCGCCGCATCCAATCCCGAATAGCGCAATGTTTCACTGTCCCGGTCAGCCAGAATAACAGCGGAGGCCGATGGGCGTGCCCGGATCATATCCGGCACAGGCAGCCCCATGATAGCGCGCGCATGCAGATCGAACTCCGACAGGTTCTGCGATACCGATGTGACCATGCCCGTATCATGCGGGCGCGGTGACAGTTCGGAGAAGATTACCTCCTCGCCTTTCACGAAGAATTCGACCCCGAACAGGCCCCAGCCCTTGCCTTCACCCTGCAACGCTTCAACCACTTTGCGGGCCATGTCCTGCGCTGCCGTGATCGCCGCATCGGACATTGCTGTGGGCTGCCAGCTTTCCTGATAGTCGCCGCGTTCCTGCCGGTGACCGATAGGCGGGCAAAAACTGATCCCGTCTTTGTGACGGACAGTCAGCAGCGTGATCTCGTAATCGAAGTCGACAAATTGCTCGACAATCACCCGCTTGCGGTCGCCGCGCATATTGGCCGCCGCATAGTCCCAAGCACGCTCCAGCTCCCCAGCCGACCGCACGGTGCTCTGGCCCTTGCCGGAGGATGACATGACCGGCTTGATGACACAGGGCAAACCGGTGAAGTCCGCACCCGCCAAAACCTCGTCCAGGCTTTCGGCATATTTGTAGCGCGAGGTTGTCAGGCCCAGTTCCTGCGCCGCCACATCGCGGATGGCATCGCGGTTCATGGTCAGCTGTGTGGCCCGGGCCGAGGGCACGACGTTGACTCCCTGCTGTTCGATCTCGGCCAACACTTCGGTCCGGATCGCCTCGATTTCCGGCACCACATAGTCAGGCTGATGCTTTGCAACCGCTGCACGCAGTTTATCGCCATCGAGCATGGAGAAAACCTCGCGCGCATCGGCCAGTTGCATCGCTGGCGCATTGTCATAGGCATCGCACGCAATGACATAGGCGCCCAGCCGTTTGGCCGAAATTACGAATTCACGCCCAAGTTCACCAGAACCTAGAAGGAGGATTTTTGCAGTGTAGCTCACGCCGCCTCGTCATCCGCATCAAGCCCGTAAGCTGTATGCAGCACGCGCACCGCCAGTTCGGTTTCATCCTCGTCGATGATGACGCTGACCTTGATTTCCGATGTGGTAATCGCCTGAATGTTGATGCCGCGATCGGCGAGCGCCTTAAACATGCTGCTGGCAACGCCGGCATGGCTTTTCATGCCCACGCCGACAACGCTGATCTTCGCGATCCGGCTGTCAGTGATAATACGATTGAAGCCGATATCTCCGCGCTTGTCTTCCAGCAGGGCCTGCGCACGTGCCAGATCGGCTTGCGGCACGGTGAAGGTAACGTCGGTCTCGCCCTTGTCGCGGCCCACATTCTGAATGATCATGTCGACATTGATCGACGCGGCAGCGAGCGGTTCGAAAATATGCGCCACTGCGCCCGGCTTGTCCGGTACGCGGGTGAGAATAATTTTCGCTTCGTTCTTGTCATGGGCGATGCCGGTGACGTGCTGGCGTTCCATATCGCTGTCCTTCAAAATCTGTTCCATCTCCTCGTCGGAGACAATCAGGGTACCGGGTAATTCATCCGCAGGCGTGGCATCATCGTCGATGAAGCTGGAAAGGACCTGCACGCGCACACCCTCTTTCATCGCCAGCCCGACGGACCGGGTCTGCAAGACTTTCGCCCCGACAGAGGCGAGCTCCAGCATTTCCTCATACGTCACCGCCCTTTGCTTGCGCGCTTTGGCGACGATCCGCGGATCGGTGGTGTAGACCCCGTCAACATCGGTGTAGATATCGCAGCGATCCGCGCCAATGGCAGCAGCAACCGCGACCGCAGACGTATCCGATCCCCCGCGCCCCAAAGTCGTGATACGTCCATCGTCGGAAATGCCCTGAAAGCCCGGGATTACCGCAATCTCGCCGCGAGCGAGCGAGGCCAGCATATCGGGTGCATCGATAGTTTCGATGCGCGCTTTTGCATGCGCCTCTATGGTTTTCACAGGGATTTGCCAGCCAAGCCAGCTGCGCGCCTTGCAGCCGAGCGATTGCAGTGTCAGCGCCAGCAGACCGCTGGTCACCTGCTCTCCGCTGGCGACAACCACATCATATTCTGCCGGGTCATACAGCGCGTTGGCCTCCCGGCAAAAGTTGACGAGGCGGTCGGTCTCGCCAGCCATGGCAGATACCACCACCGCCACTTCGTGCCCGGCAGCCTGCTGACGGCGCACGATATTGGCTACGCGCCGAATGCGCTCTGTTCCGGCCATCGACGTGCCGCCGAATTTCATCACAATGCGAGCCAAGCTGTGATTCCCTGTATTGCTACGCGAGTCTTCTGGAACTCGCAGTCCCGCGCTGTTACGAAGGCTGCATGAGCGATGCAACCGTAACCGATCAAACCATTTCTTCAGCCGCCCCAATGTCAGCCGCAACTATCCGTCCGGAAGAAGCGGCGCATTTTGGTGAATTGGCCAAGGATTGGTGGGACCCGAAGGGTTCTTCCGCCATGCTGCACAAGCTCAACCCGGTGCGGCTGCGCTTTGTGCGCGAAGCTGTCGATGTGCATTGGGGCGGCGATGTGCGCAGTGTGAAGCCGCTTGCGGGCAAAAACGCGCTCGATGTTGGCTGCGGAGCCGGTTTGTTGTGCGAACCACTGGCTCGTCTGGGCGCGGAAGTAACCGGCGTCGATGCCGCGCCCGAGAACGCGCAGGCGGCTGCGGCCCATGCCGAAGGATCGGGCCTCGACATCCGCTATATTGCGGGCGAAATCGGCGGCCAGAATATCGGCCAGTTCGATCTGGTAACCTGTATGGAAGTGATCGAACACGTGGCCGACAAAACGGCTTTTCTGGGTGAGCTTAAAGCACGGATGAAGCCGGACGGATTGATGATCCTGTCCACCCCCAACCGCACCGCTGCCTCGCGCATCCTGCTGGTCGAAGGCGCAGAAGCATTGGGCATGATCCCGCGCGGCACGCATCACTGGGATGACTTTGTTACACCGGAGGAACTGCGCGAACTGCTCGACAGCATCGGCCTTACCATGGATGAGCCGACCGGAATTGCCTTTGGGCCGATGCAAGGCCTGCATCTGTCAGGAGACGTATCGCTCAACTACATCGTGACGGCACGCCACAGGGGCTAAAGCACGCGGGACGCCTGCTCTCTGTCGGGCACCCAGCATTTTTCGCGCTTGCCAAATATGCGGTAGCGGTTGCGCGCGACCAGCCGATATGCGGCATCGCGCAGGGGGCGCGGTATGATCCGTCCGATAGCGGCCATTTTCCACGGCCAGCCAAGGCTGCTCCAGATATGGATCACGGCATCGCTGTTCATCAGTACGCGGCCGCCATCGAACACGACAAAGCTTTCCGGATCATCGGGATCTATCCCGGCCCGTTGCATCAGTGCAGATCCGACCTCACCCTGCATCGCTGCCAGACGGAAATGCCCCTTGCGGTCATGTTTGAGCATGAATTGCGCGTTGGCTGAACATAACACGCACACACCGTCGAAAACGATGATCGGGTGCCTTGCGACCAAAGCCGCAACGTCAGTCATGAACCGGTTGCAGGCTTGCGACTATATCGCAGAACGCCGGCCTCTGCCGGATCGTCCGTGAAGATGCCGGTCACGCCTGCTTTCTGAAGCAGCAGGAAAAGCGCATGGACATTTCCCTTGCCCGCTTCACCGCCATCCTTGCGCAGAGCTGGCGGCAGAAAGACATTTTCTTTGCGAACCGTCCACGCATGCACGCCTTCCAGACCTGCTGTCTTTGCATCCGCGACCAGCGATGTAGGCGAGCCATCCTCCTGCAAGATCATCGCGTAATGCGCCCCGATCGCATCGGCATAGTTGGCAATGTCGGCAAGGCCGCTGGGCGTGACCATTTCGGCATAGCGCATGGCAGGCTCATCGGCCGGGCCATCTTCGGGCTTCACCAGCTGGACCAGTTTGAAGTCGCTGCGCTGGTTGAGCCGCTGTAACGGCCCCACTTCAAAACATTGGATGTAGATTGGATCGGCGGCGGTTATGTTCAGAATGCGCAGTTCCGCCAGCAGCAAATCGACCGTGTCGATCCCTTCTTCCTGCAACAGGAACTCCGGGTGCTTGAGCTCCGGATAGATGCCGATCCGCCGACCGGTTTCCGCTTCTTTGGCACGCACCAGAGCGACGATTTCTGCCAAAGTCGGCACCTGATAGAGGCCATCAAAGCGGGAATTGGCGGCGCGCAGATTTGGCAGGCGCTCTTTCGCACGCAGGCTTTGCAACTCCGCCAGAGTGAAGTCCTCGGCGAACCATCCGGCCACCCGTTTTCCGTCAATCGTCTTGGTCCGGCGGCGGTCCTCGAACTCTTCGCGTGTCGCTACATCGGTGGTTTCCGAAATCTCGTTCTCGTGCCGTGACACCAGCACGCCGTCGCTCGTTACAACCAGATCGGGTTCGATGTGGTCCGCACCCTGATCAATGGCTCGCTCATAGGCCGCAAGCGTGTGTTCGGGCCGCTCCCCGCTGGCGCCGCGATGCGCGATAACCAGAATGTCGTCAGACTGGGCCAATACCGGAACTCCTGTAAGAGCGGAGAGCGCCAGACATGCGCTCAGGACAAGTGTGCGGACCATTCGTCTTCCTTGAAACCAACCAGAATGCCGCCCGCATGTTCGACCACCGGGCGTTTGATCATGCTGGGGTTCTGCGCCATCAACATGACAGCCTTGTTGCTGTCGATATCAGCCTTATCGGCATCATCGAGCTTGCGGAATGTCGTCCCGCGCTTGTTGAGCAAGACTTCCCAGCCTGTATCGGCCACCCACTCTTCCAGCTTCGCCGGATCGGCCCCTTCCTTCTTGTAGTCGTGAAAGGTGTACGCGATCCCGTTGGCATCCAGCCATTTGCGCGCCTTCTTGACAGTGTCGCAATTGGGTATGCCGTAGAAGTCGATAGTCATTTGCTGTCCTTATTGTCTTGGGGCCAAATGCGCGTCTGCGATGGCCACGGCCAAGGCATCGGCCGCGTCTGCGCCGGCCACTTTCACACCGGGCAATAATACTTTCAACATTGCCTGAACCTGAGCCTTGTCCGCCCCGCCCGTTCCGACGACAGCTTTCTTGACTTTGCGCGCCGCGTGTTCGTTCACTGCCAGCCCTGCATTGCCACACGCTGCAAGAACGGCGCCACGCGCCTGCGCCAGTTTCAGTGTAGATTGCGGGTTTTTGTTTACGAAGACTTCCTCCGCCGCAGCGCGGTCGGGGCGATGCTCTGCAATGACAGCCGCGAGCCCCGACTGGAGCGCCGCCAGCCGTTCGGCCATGGGCGCTTTCGTGCTGGTAGCAATCTGCCCATTGGCAATATGCGCGATACGTGATCCTTCAGCCCGGAT
>JAHDDJ010000136.1 GCA_020629385.1 Erythrobacter sp. | reverse complement strand
GTTATCTCAATCCGCAGACGGACACGGGATTCGCTTTCGTGCTGTTCCTGTTGGCGTTGTTATTCGTTGTTCGGCCGGCGACCATTCTTATCAGCCTTGCTTTCAGTTCGGTGCCTTGGAACGAACGTCTTTTCCTCGCCTGGGTCGCACCACGCGGTATCGTCCTCGTGGCGATTTCGGGCCTGTTCGCACTCCGCCTCAACGAGATCGGCTACACCGATGGCAACCTGCTTATCGGGTTGAGTTTTGCCGTCGTTGTCGCAACGGTCTTTGCCCACGGCTTTACGGTGGATCCCGTGGCGCGTTTCCTGAAAGTCAAAGGCAATACGCGCCCCGGCCTGCTGATTGTCGGCAGCACGCCCTGGACGATTTCACTGGCCGAGCAAATGAAAGAAATCGGGACGCCGGTGATGATCGTCGATCCGAGCTGGCAGGCTCTGAGCGCCGCGCGCAAACAGGGGTTGCCATTCTATCACGGTGAAATTCTCAACGAGGCGACCGAGCACACGCTCGACCTGACGCCATTTCAGGTGCTTGTCGCGGCAACCGGGAACGAGGCCTATAATGCGCTCGTTTGCAACGAATTTGCCCACGAAATAGGGCGGGATTCGGTGTACCAACTCGGCGAATCCACCAGCGAGGATGACCGCCATGCTTTACCGCCATCCTTGCGGGGCCGTGCGCTGTTCGAATCGGGCTTCGGCGTTGGCGACGTAGCAGAGCGACGCAAACAGGGCTGGGTATTCCGCAAGACGACTTTGTCCGACGAGTTCGACTTCGAGGACGCGCAGGAAAAACTGCCGGATTCAGCCCATATGCTGCTGATCGTCCGGAAAGGCGGAACAATGCGTTTCTTTACCCATATGTCGCGGCCCGAGCCGCGGGCAGGCGATACGATAATCTCATTCTCACCACCCAAGATGAAAACACCGCAGGAGGCGGCCGAAAAACGGGCGGCCAAAAGCGGGACGAAGGCACAGCCGACATGATTGTACGACCGACCACAGCGTTCACTCTGGCCCTCTGTTTTGCGCTTGCGGCTTGCAACAGCAGCGCGCCAGAACCGGCAGAGCAAGATCCAACGCCTGTTGAAACTCCGCCCGGCCCGGATGGTGCTCCCGTGTCGATTATTCGTGCCGATGCCGATGTCAAAGTCGACCCTGCAAGGCTGGAGCCGCTGGAGCAGCGCATTTCTTTCGATGAAGGCGGCAGTGATCTGGGCGAAGCTGCGATTGCCGAGCTGGAAATGGTAATGGAATCCGCTCAGATGCAGGCAGGTGGGGCCATCACTTTGCGCGGCCATACCGATTCAGATGGGCGTGACGATGCCAATCTGCGCGCCTCGGCCAAGCGCGCCGAAGCCGTCAAGGCATGGCTGGTCGAAAAGGGTGTCGCCGAGGAACGGATTGCCGTCATCGCGATGGGCGAACAGAACCCCGCCAAGCCCAACGCATTGCCCGATGGTACGCCGAACGTAGAGGGGCGGGCGTTCAACCGCCGCGTCGATCTTACGATTGCTGAACGCGAAGTCGAAGAGGATACCGGTGAAGAACAACCCCAGACATTCGTCGAGCGGGTAGCAGCCGAAGATTAAGCCTCCGCGTGAATCTCGCGCACCAGATCGAGAACATCGTCGGCCAGTTCGGGTTTGCAGATCAGCAGATCGGGCAAATAGGTGTCTTTCCGGTTATATAGCAGCGGTGATCCGTCGATCCGGGAACAATGCAGGCCCTGCGCTCGCGCCACTGCCACTGGCGCACAGCTGTCCCATTCATATTGTCCGCCGGAATGCAGATAAATTTCCGCTTCCCCGCGCACGACAGCCATCGCCTTGGCTCCGGCTGAACCCATTGGCAGAAGCTCTCCGTTCAACCGTTTGGCCACTTCGACAGCCTCTTTGGCCGGGCGCGTGCGACTTACTACCAGACGAGGCGGGCCGTCATAAGTGCTGCTGGCTGCCGGACGGTCACTGCGAAGAGTTACCCCGTTTTCCAGGCCGGGCAGAGCAACCGCGCCAATCGTGGCTTCACCATCAATCGCCAGCCCGACATGCACCGCCCAGTCAGACCGCGCCTCGCCATATTCGCGCGTGCCGTCGACGGGATCGACGATCCAGACCCGCGATTTGCCCAGGCGATCCTGCGTATCCTTGCTCTCTTCGGACAAGAGACCGTCATCAGGTCGCAAGTGGCGTAGTGCATGAACCAGATACTGGTTAGCGGTCTGGTCGCCTGCTTTGCCCAGAGCCTTGCCTTCGAAGACTTCACTGCGCCGGACTTGCAACAATATCTGGCCAGCCACTTCCGCCAGATGGGCAGCGAGTTGTGCATCATCCATATCGGCGGGATTGATGTGCGGTGCGTCCATAGCCTGCCTCACTTGAGCGGAAGAATATGCTGAATGATATGATCGGCGGCTTCTTCCACTGTCATTTCCACCGTGTTGACGCGAATTTCCGGTGCTTCGGGAGCCTCATAAGGACTGTCGATACCGGTGAAGTTCTTCAGCTCTCCGCTCCGCGCTTTCTTGTATAGGCCTTTGACATCGCGCTGCTCGGCTACGTCCAGCGGCGTATCGACGAAGATTTCGATAAATTCGCAATCATCTATCATCGCCCGGACCATATCGCGTTCGGCGCGGAAAGGGCTGATAAAAGCGGTCAGCACAATCAGGCCAGCATCTGTCATCAGCTTGGCGACCTCGCCCACGCGGCGGATGTTCTCGATCCGGTCTGCCTCGGTGAACCCCAGATCCTTGTTGAGCCCATGACGCACATTGTCGCCATCGAGCAGAAATGTGTGCCGGTTCATCAAATTGAGCCGCTGCTCGACAGCATTGGCGATGGTCGATTTGCCCGACCCCGACAGGCCGGTGAACCAGAGTACACGCGGTTTCTGGTTCTTCATGCCTGCATGATCGTCACGCGTAATGGTGGTCGCTTGCCAATGCACATTTTGCGCGCGGCGCAGGCTGAAATGCAGCATGCCTGCGCCGACTGTGGCATTGGTGATCTTGTCGATCAGGATAAACCCGCCAAGAGCGCGGTTGTCGGCATAGGCCTCGAACGTCACCGGTTTTTCAGTGTGAACCTCGGCAACGCCAATGGCATTCAGCCCCAATGTCTTGGCCGCGAGATGCTCCATACTGTTAACGTTGATCTCGTATTTGGGCTCCTGAACAGTGGCAGTCACCATCTGGCTGGCCAGCTTCAGCCAATATCCGCGCCCGGGTTTCAGCGCCTCCTCGTCCATCCAGACAATGGTGGCTTCGAACTGGTCGGAAGCTTCGGGCGGATTGTCGGAAGCGGAAATCACATCACCGCGGCTGCAATCCACCTCGTCTTCCAGCGTGAGTGTCACCGACTGACCTGCTACGGCTTCGTCGAGCTCTCCATCAAACGTGACGATGCTTTTGACTGTGCTGGTCTTGCCCGAGGGCACAATGCGGACAGTGTCGCCGGGCTTGACCGTGCCGCTCCCGATCAGGCCGGAGAACCCGCGAAAATCGAGGTTTGGCCGGTTGACCCATTGCACGGCCATGCGGAACGGTTTTTCCTGCGCCGCGACATTGGCGATCTCGATTGTCTCAAGATGCTCGATCAGCGCGGGACCTTCATACCATTGAGTGTTTTCGGACGGGGCCGCAGTGATGTTGTCGCCCTTGAAGCCCGAAATCGGGATCGGGGTGAAGGCTTCAATGCCGATCTCTTTCGCAAATGCCGCGTAATCGGCGACGATATCGTCGAACACCTGCTGGTCGTAATCCACCAGATCCATCTTGTTCACCGCCAGCACCAGATGCTTGATGCCCAGCAGATGCGCCAGATAGGAATGACGCCGTGTCTGGACGAGCACGCCCTTACGCGCGTCGACCAGAATGACAGCGCAATCAGCGGTCGAAGCGCCGGTGACCATATTGCGGGTATATTGCTCGTGGCCTGGCGTATCGGCGACGATGAATTTGCGTTTTTCGGTTGCGAAGAAACGGTAGGCGACATCGATTGTGATGCCTTGCTCGCGCTCGGCAGCAAGCCCATCGACCAGCAGGGCAAAGTCGATCTCCTGACCCTGTGTGCCGACTTTCTTGCTGTCACTTTCCAGCGCGGCCAGTTGATCCTCGAAGATCATTTTGGAATCGTACAGCAGCCGCCCGATCAGCGTGCTTTTGCCATCATCGACGCTTCCGCAGGTGATGAAGCGCAGCAGCGACTTGTTCTGGTGCTGGTCCAGATAGGCGTCGATATCCTCGGCAATCAGCGCGTCGGTTTTGTAGGAGGTATCCGAAGCTTGTTTGGTCATCAGAAATACCCCTCCTGCTTCTTCTTCTCCATCCCGGCACCGCCTTCATCCTGGTCGATGACCCGGCCCTGACGTTCGCTGGTTGTGGTGAGCAGCATTTCCTGCACCACTTCGGCAAGTGTCGACGCCTCGCTTTCGACGGCGCCCGTCAGCGGGAAGCAGCCCAGCGTGCGGAAACGGACCGAGCGTTCGGTAATCTCGGGCTTGTGGCCCATGACTTTTTCCAGCCGGTCCAGATCATCGGCCATGAATAGCCCGCCTTCATATTCAAACGTTGGGCGTGGCGCGGCGAAATAGAGCGGCACGATCTCGATATTCTCCGCCATGATATATTGCCAGATATCGAGTTCGGTCCAATTGCTCAGCGGAAACACGCGGATGCTTTCGCCTTTTGCCTTTCTGGCGTTGTAGAGATTCCATAGCTCGGGCCGCTGCTTCTTCGGGTCCCACCCGTGACTGGCGGTACGGAAGCTGAAAATGCGTTCCTTGGCGCGGCTCTTTTCCTCGTCGCGCCGGGCGCCGCCAAATGCTGCATCGAAACCGTAATGGTCGAGCGCCTGTTTCAGCCCTTGGGTCTTCCACATATCGGTATGCAGCGCACCATGGTCGAACGGGTTAATTCCGCGCTCCTGCGCTTCGGGGTTCTGCCAGACCAGCAGTTCCATCCCCGCATCCTCCGCCGATTTCTCGCGCAATGCGTACATGTCCTGAAATTTCCAGGTCGTATCGACATGCAGCAGAGGAAATGGCGGCGGCGAGGGATAGAACGCCTTCTTGGCAAGATGCAGCATTACGGCGCTGTCCTTGCCTACCGAATAGAGCATGACCGGCTTGGTCGCTTCGGCGGCGACTTCGCGCATGATATGGATGCTTTCGGCTTCGAGCCGTTCGAGATGTGTCAGGCGGCGCATGGTCGTGGCGTCTTTTCCTGTTTGGGAACGTGAATATGCTGCGCTCGCTACCGTAAATCGCACCGTACGCAAGGCCAGTTTTCCTTTCAAAGCGGAATGCGCGACTGTATCGGCAACACTCGGGCATCAATTGACCGTTGACGAATCCGCTCAAACGTAAGAAAGCGCCACTCCAGCGGGCGGGTATAGCATAGTGGTAATGCTCTAGCCTTCCAAGCTAGCTAGAGGGGTTCGATTCCCCTTACCCGCTCCAGATCTCCTAAAACAAGAAAGCCGGACACCG
>JAHDDJ010000135.1 GCA_020629385.1 Erythrobacter sp. | reverse complement strand
CCGTAATAGGCGCGGTACCATTCGACGAATTGGCGGATGCCTTCGCGGAAATCGGTTTGCGGCTGGTAGCCGGTGAGTGATTTGAGCAGGTCGGCATTGGCCCATGTCGCGGGCACATCGCCCTTTTGCATACCCATGTAATTGCGGTTCGCTTCCTTGCCGCATTGACGCTCGATCTCGTCGATGAAATCGGTCAGCTTCACCTTGTCGCTATTGCCGATATTGACCACACGGAACGGGGCAACGGGTGACAGGCTGTCACCTTCGGCGATGTCATCCTTGCTTTCCGGACGGACAGGAGCCGCGTCGATCAGCAAGCGGATGCCGCGCACCAGATCGGTGACGAAGGTGAAATCGCGGTACATCTCACCATTGTTGTAAATGTCGATCGGGGTCCCATCGAGGATACCCTTGGTGAATTTGAACAGCGCCATATCCGGGCGGCCCCACGGGCCATAGACGGTAAAGAACCGGAACATGGTGGTCGGCAGATTCCACAGATGCGCGTAGCTGTGCGCCATGGACTCGTTGGCTTTCTTGGTCGCGGCGTAGAATGTCATCTGCGTTTCGACGCGCTCCAGCTCGTCAAACGGCATGTCCTCGTTCGCGCCATAGACCGAGCTGGTGGAGGCCATCAGCAGGTGATCGACCTCCAGCTCGCGCGCGCATTCCATCACGTTGAACGTACCGGTGATGTTTGCATCAAGATAGGCACGCGGATTTTCCAGGCTGTACCGCACGCCTGCCTGCGCTGCGAGATGGACGATTACATCGGGCTTTTCCTCCATCATCAGCGCGTGGAGTTTTTCAAAATCCTCCAGCATCCCGATATGTGCGCTGAAATGCTCGTTCTGCAGCAGCATTTGATGACGGCGTTCCTTGATGCGCACGTCATAATAATCGGTCATTCCGTCGAAACCGACGACCTGAAAGCCTTCTTTCAGAAGCAGGCTGGCGAGATGGAAGCCGATAAATCCGGCCGTACCGGTGATGAAAACCTTGCGCATGAAGATATACCTTTAAGCGTTGTGCGGCGCGCTATTTGGCGCCCAATCCCCCGAGCACCACGCGGATCGTTTTGAGAGCGATCAGCATGTCGAGCCAGTGGGAGATGTTTTTGACATAGTAAAAATCGTAGCGGAGCTTGGCAGTCACATCATTGAGATCGGTGACGTGCCCCTGATTGACCTGTGCCCAACCGGTAAGGCCGGGCCGGACGATATGACGGTAGGAATAGAATGGAATTTCGGTTTCGTACCATTCGGACAGGCTGATGGCTTCGGGCCGAGGGCCGATCCAGCTCATATCGCCTAGCAGAATATTCCAGGCTTGCGGAATTTCGTCCAGCCGGACCTTGCGCAAGAAACGACCCAGCCGCGTAATCCGGTCATCATCCGATTTGGTCATGGAGTCTTCGCGCTTGGCATCGGGATCATCCCCTACCTCGCGCGGTTTCATTGTGCGGAATTTGACCATCCGGAAGACTTCACCGCGAAAACCGACGCGATCCTGAATGAATAGAACAGGCCCGCGTGAATCGATCTTGATGAGGATGGCAATGAGCAGCATCAGCGGCAGCAACACAGGCAGAGCAACGATCACAGTTACAACATCGACCCCACGCTTGAGCGCCATATAGGGCAGGTTCGGAATCAGCGATCCCAGCACGTTCTCGCTCAGATGGTCGATCCGCACTTGCCCGGTCTCAAGCTCGCTTATCTGGCGATAGTGATAGACCGGAATGCTGTTCAGCGCGGCTTTGGCAAAGAGCCGTTCCCACTCCGGAGGATGGTCAAAATGCAGATCGCTGACAATCGAGCCGAACAATTCGCCGTCATCAATCATTTGTGCGAGCTTGGCCGGATCGGAGACACGGATCTGATTCTTTCGCTGAGCCAGCTCGTCTACCCGTCCGCCTTCTGCGACATACTGGATGCGGCTGCCGAACCGGGTCAATGCGGTGAGCGTATAGCTTGTAACCAGTGTCGCTATAAAACAGCTTGCAAACAGGGAGGTGCTGTAATCGGCGCGAAGCAGGCCGATAATGGCAAAGGCCACGCCAAAGGTCAGGAAATTGATCGGTACCACATAGGAAAGCCGCCGCGCTTTGGCGTAAAAGCGGAACCGGTCGAGCATGTACCATGTCGCCAGCGCCGCGACGGTAGTCGCAATGGCCGTGTTGGGCAGATAATCCCTGTCCAGTGATGGCATGCGGGCGGCAAACCAGATCAGGAATGGCAGGCAAATTCCGAACAGCAGATAGCACAGGAATTTAACGCTCTGGTTCGACAGCGGATTGCCCCGGTCGACTTCCATCCGCTGATCCTGCTGCACTAACACCAAACGTCCCCTAGGTGATTGCACTGTCCGCAATGCTGCACTGCAACTAGAAGGTTGCCGGAGACTTGGCAATATCGCCGCACGCGATCAGCTCGCGCCGATCCGTGCAATTTCAGTGCGATAGGCACCGATCACATTTTCGACCGAATATTCCCGTTCCATTTTGCGACGTGCGGCGAGCCCCATTGCAGCGCGTTGATCGTGATCCAGATCGGCAAATTGCTCGATTCTGGCGGCCAAATCTTCGGCATCGCGGACGGCGCATAGTATTCCGGTTTCACCGTCGGACACGACCGCATTGCACCCTGGAACATTGGTGGCGATTGCCGGCCGCGCCAAAGCTGCGCCCTCGATCAAGGTCCTTGGCGCACCTTCGCGGTAGGATGGCAGAACAATGCAGTGGGCATTGGCAATCGGCCCCCGCACATCGTCGGTTGTGCCGAGATAGTCGATCAGGCCCTCTGCCTGCCAGCGATCAACCTCTTCCGCATCGATACTGGTCCGGTTGGCGAAACCAATCGCACCGAGCAACTGGAAGCGCAGATCCGGACGCTTGTTTTTGAGGATACGCGCTGCCTCGACATATTCGAGTACGCCCTTGTCGCGGATTACCCGGCCGATCATCAAGAGCCTAATCCCATTTGCATCATCAGGGTAGGGCATCGGCGTAAATGCGGCCAGATCGATTCCCGAACCCGGCAGTAAACGCGCTTGTTCTTCACGCACCAGTTTCATCGACAGAAACAGGTCGCGATCATCGCCGTTCTGGAAGAACACCACTGGCAAGTTGCGGTAAGCGGCGATGTACAGCATCTTGGCGACTGTCAGCAGCACGCCGCCTGAAAGAAAAGCGGTCCCGAGCCCGGTTACATTCGGAATGAAGGGCAATCCCAAGGACTTTGCAGCCAGCGCGCCAAAAATGTTGTTCTTGATCGTAAAGCTCAGAACCAGATCCGGTTCGAGTGCTTTGAAATGCCGTCGCATTCGCGCAAACAGCCCGGCATCGCGGACGGGATTCAGGCCCTTCTTATCCATCGCCAGATCGACAAATTCGCAACCCGCATCTGTCAACTGGACAACCGCATCGTCGGCAGGCGCCAATACCGTGACGCGATGGCCATCCGCCAGCAACGCTTTGACCAGCGGCATCCGGAAATTGGCAATGTTCCAAGCCGCATTGACGGTCATGACGATGTGAAGGGCGCGCGGCATATCGTGCAGGGGTTCAGCTGTTGTCGAGCAGGCCTTGCAAATATTGGCCGTAATCGTTTTTCTTGAACGTCTCGGCACGCGCGGCGAGCTCGTCGCGGCTGATCCATCCTTTTTCGAAGGCAATCTCGTCGGGTGAGCCGACCTGATAGCTTTGGCGTTTGCTCAGAGTGCGTACGAAGTTACCTGCATCAAGCAATGAACCATGCGTGCCCGTATCGAGCCAGGCAAAGCCGCGGCCCAGCGTTTCGACTTGCAGGGCTTTTTCGTCGAGATAGAGCTGTAACAATTCGGTGATTTCCAATTCCCCACGCGCAGAAGGCTTGACCTGTTTGGCAAGTTCGCTGGCGCGACCGTCGAGGAAATAGAGCCCGGTGACAGCATAGTTCGATGGCGGAACTTCGGGCTTCTCGATGAGCTGTTTGGCGGCACCATCAGCATCGAACGCGACGACGCCGTAGCGCTCCGGATCAGACACGTGATAGCCGAAGACCGTACCGCCCTCGGCCCGAGCGTTTGCGGACATGAGGATAGACGGCAGGCCGTGCCCGTAGAAGATGTTGTCACCCAGCACCATGGCCGAGGGTGCGCCATCGAGGAAATCTTCCGCCAGCAAATACGCTTGCGCCAGACCGTCTGGTGAAGCTTGCACGATATATTCGAAGCTGAGGCCCCACTGGCTGCCATCGCCCAGCGCACGCTTGAACTGGTTCTGATCTTCCGGCGTGGTGATTATCGCAATCTCGCGAATGCCCGAAAGCATCAGAACCGACAGCGGATAGTAAATCATCGGCTTGTCGTAGATCGGCAGCAATTGCTTGGAGACCGAAATGGTGATCGGCCACAGGCGCGTGCCCGATCCGCCAGCCAGAATAATGCCTTTACGTTGGCTCACTGTTGTAACTCCGTAATGATCGCTGGCAGATGCGCGCGCCAATCAGGCTGCGCGATGCCGAAATCGTGTTCAATTGCCGAGCAGTCGAGGCGCGAATTGCCCGGGCGCTGCGCCGGTGTCGGGTAGTCGCTTGTCGGGATAGAGTCTATCCGGCAATCTAGCGCCGCTTCTTCCATGATCGCTCTGGCAAAATCGGCCCAGCTTACCGCTGGCGCACCGGCAAAGTGGTATAGACCACCTTTCTGTCCTCCGCGCATCGCGGTTGCGCATGTGACCAGAGCTTCGGCAATGGCCTTAGCCGGGGTGGGGCCGCCAATCTGGTCCTCGACGACATTCAGGCTATCCCGCTCTGCACCGAGGCGAAGCATGGTCTTCACAAAATTGGCACCATGGCCGCTGACAACCCAACTGGTACGCAGCACCAGCCAGTTGCCTCCCGCATCGGCGATAGCGCGCTCGCCTTCCAGTTTGCTTGCGCCATACACACCCAGAGGGCCAGTTGGATCGCCGGGTTTGAAGGGCGTATTGCCGCTGCCATCAAAAACGTAGTCTGTTGAGATATGCAGAAATACGGCCCCGGTATCCTTGGCTGCCTTTGCCATTGCACCGGGCGCAGCGCCGTTGATAGCGTGAGCGAGTTCCCACTCCTCCTCGGCGCGGTCCACGGCGGTATAGGCGGCTGCGTTGATCACAACATCGGGCGCGAATTCCAGAATGGCATCTGCGCAAGCTTGCGGGTCCGCGAGATCGGCTTCATCACGGCCGAGAAAGCGAACATCCCAGTTTTCCGGAATGGCGCGCTGCAATTCAACCGCGACTTGTCCTGTCTTGCCGAAGACCAGACACTTCATGCCTTGGTGCCGAGCCGCTTGCCTGCGCCAGCTTCCCACAGGGGACGCCACCATTCTTCATTGTCGAGATACCACTGCACGGTGCGGCGCAAGCCTTCCTCGACAGTGACAGAGGGTGTCCAGCCCAATTCCTGTTCGATCCGCGTCGCGTCGATCGCGTAACGCATATCGTGTCCGGGCCGGTCTGTAACGAAGCTGATCAGGTCAGCATAGGGCG
>JAHDDJ010000134.1:2179-5534 GCA_020629385.1 Erythrobacter sp. | reverse complement strand
GGGTGAACGCGATTTCGGCCGGGCCGGTCAAGACGCTGGCTGCCAGCGGGATCGGCGATTTCCGCTACATCCTCAAATGGAACGAGCTTAATTCGCCGCTGCGCCGCAATATCACTATCGACGATGTCGGCGGCTCGGGCCTGTATTTCCTGTCGGACCTGTCATCGGGCGTTACGGGCGAAACCCATCATGTAGACGCCGGTTATCATGTTGTAGGGATGAAGCAGGAAGACGCACCCGACATCGCTTTGGACTAGGCGGCAAGGCACGCACCTTAGTCGGTGACAATTTCCAACTGGTTGATATCGCCGCGAATATTGGCACGGCCCGACCAGGAACGGCCATAGATCGCCAGCTTGACGAATTCGCACCGGCCCGAAAGGTCGGGCAAGGCAATCCGCATGGGCTGGATACGCAGCGGTCGATCGAGGGTAGGTTCATCATCACCGGGGCAGCTCAGTTGCAGGCGCACATCCTTGACCTGCGCCGCCGGTGCAATCGAGTGCGACAGCTTGATAAGCGATCCGGTTGCAGGCGCTTTCACGAGACGCTCTGCCAACACACCGCCTTTGCCGCTGCGCACGAAAATTTCCAGCGCCAGATCGCCAATGGCCGGCTGGGCACGGAAGCCCGCATCATCGGCGAGCCGCCAGTCGAAAGGCGGAAACCCCGAGCCCCATCCAAGACGCGACCCCGGATCTGCAGCACCCGCTTCGCCTGCTGCTTTGACATAAACGTCATGCGCAAGATCGATCCGTCCCCCGGCAACAAGGCCGGAAATCAGTCTTTGGTCGACGTCACGAGATACATCACCACGCGCCAGACGGAGCTTCGCGAGATTGGGCAGTGCGTCACGCTCGCCTGATGCGAAATTCAGAAAATTGGCATGCCACGGTGAACTGTTGTCCAGCAGTCCGCCCAACTCAGCCGCAGCGGAATCATCTTTGAGCGCTTCGGTCAGAATAGGAAAAAAGGCGCTCGTCTGTTCGGGATGGACGCGCAGAATATAATCCAGTGTCTGCAACGCCGCTCCATAATCTTTCGCGGCCACCTGTCCATCAAGCACCAGACCCTGCAGCAGAAGATCGCGCCGGTTCAACCGTGTTGCCCCGGTGAGCAATTGCTGTTTGGCCGCTGGATCGTCTTCTGCAAACGCCATCAGCGCGAGCGATTTCGGACTTAACGGATCATGCGCAAAAGCGCGCGCGGCCACGGGGACGGCCGCCTTCGCTGCTGGTACAATGTCTTCTTCAGTCTCGACACCCGCCATGAACTGGCGTGTCGCGGCCTGCTCCAGAGCGAGGCCATTTATCGGCAGCAATTGCGCGGCTAGCTGCGGATTTTTGGGTGTCAGAACGCTGCTGCCAGCCTGAACCAGCGCCAGCCCCGCCAAAGCCAGCCCGCCAAGCGTGGCAAGGACCAGCTTTACGGGATGCTGTACCATCGCCTTACGCCTTGACCTCGTCTCCATAGCCGTAGCCATAACCGTAGCCATAGCCATAACCATAGGTCGAATTGCGCTGGTCGAGCTTGGTCACCAAAGCACCGAAGATCGTGGCGTTTGCCGAACGCAGACGGCTGAGCGCGTTTTCGATAGCGCGGACATTGGCACCGTTGGATTCCACGACAAACACGACGCCATCAGTGGCCTTGGACACTTCCAGCGCGTCGGCCAGCCCAAGGACAGGCGCACCGTCCACCAGCACATGGTCATATGTCTTGAGCGCATTCTCGATCAGGTTTTTCAGGCCCGGACCAGCGAGCAATTCCACCGGGTTAGGCGGACGGTGACCGGTCGGCAGCAAATCGAAGCCATGCGGCTCAATCGGTATGGCTGAACCATTCAATTCTGCGCCGCCGACGAGCAAGGAGCTCAGGCCCTTGTCGGGATCGGCGTCAATGCCGACAAAGTCACTCAGGCCGGAATTGCGCAAATCGGCATCGATGAGCAGCACTTTCTTGCCCAGCTGCGCAAAGCTGCGTGCCAACGCAACGGAGGAAATACTCTTGCCTTCGTTGGGCCGCGTGCTGGTCAGCATGACCGAACGCGGCGCGCCATTGGGGGTAAGGAACGCCATATTGGTACGCACTGCTGTGTAAGCTTCGCTGACTTCGGAGCTGCGTTGTTCTACCGCGCCCACCATATCGCCATCTTCGACACGCGGGATAAGGCCAAGCGGCGACAATCCGAGGCGTTTGGTAACATCCGACGGATCGCGGATTGTCTGGTCCATCATCTCGCGCAGATAAACGAGCAATGCTGCGGCCACGAGCGAGAGCGCCAGGCTCAGCAACAGATTGCGGAACAGCGAAGGTGAATAGGGCCCGCCCGGAACCGTTGCCGGATCGATCAGGGTCATATTGTTCTTGCCTGCGCCAGCAGCTTCCAGTTCCTTGTAACGCTGGAGCAAGGCGTCATAGAGTTCACGGTTGGTGTCGACTTCTCGCTTGAGAATTCCGTACTGGATTCCCTCGTTCTGCTGGCCAAGGAACGAATTTTTCGCCTGATTCAGCTTGGCGCGAAGGCCTTGCTCTTCGAGAGTTGCCTTACGATAGGCCGCTTGCAGATCCTGATTGCTGATCGAATTCTCTCCGGCCAGCGCCTGCTCGATTGTGGCGACTTCGGCTTGCTTTGCCTTTATCTCCGGATAACCAGGCCCGAATTTCGACCGCAATTCGGCCAATTCTGCTTTGGCATCCGCCAAACGGCTGCGCAAAGTGGCCGATGCTGTACTGCTTTGGCTACCTCCACCTGAACGCAGTGCGCTTTCAGCGCGGATACGGGCTGCAGTTGCAGAGGCCAGTGCTTCGTTGAGCGCCGCAAGCTCGGCACCCACCAGCGATTGTGTAGGCGTTTCAGAACCACCATTTTCGCCGCCACCAGCGTTCAGAATGATGATTTCGTTGGCATTGGCGTAATCAATCAACTCACGCTCGGACAAGGCTAGGCGTTCGCGCTGTTCTTCAATCTGCTCTTCCAGAAAGTCGCGAGCTTCGATGTTGGCGCCGAACAGCTTCTCATAATTGGCTGCGAGAAACTCATTCGCCCACAAATTTGCAATCTTGGCAGAAACTTCGGGATCAGAACTGGAGAAGGACAGGTCGATCAGGCTGGAATTGGGAACCGGATTGACCGTTATGTTACTCCGTAAACGACCGCTAAGGCTGCGGGGCGTGACCACAGATTGCTCGTTGAGTCCAAAGGCCGTCAAAAATTCCGTGTCGCGCGACAGATTACCCGCCTCGATTACGCGCTCTGCAATGAAAGGAGAGCGCAGCAATTCGATCTGGGTGGTCTGATATTGCAGAGCCGACACCCGGTTCAGCGCCTCCAGAGGCGCTGCATCGGTGATGT
>JAHDDJ010000134.1:0-2079 GCA_020629385.1 Erythrobacter sp. | reverse complement strand
TATTGCAGAGCCGACACCCGGTTCAGCGCCTCCAGAGGCGCTGCATCGGTGATGTTTTGCTGATTGATCGAGATTTCGATCCGCGATGTTGCGCGATACAGCTCGGTCGCAAGCAAGGTTGCAACCACACCGGCAAGCAGCCCAAAGGCGATAATGCCGATCAGCCAATATTTGAGTTCCAACGCCTGGATCCAGAAGCGTTCAAGATCAATGCCAGGGATAATGCCACCCTGGCCGGGAGCATTCTGTTTGGCCGGGTCTTGCAGATGCGGCGCGTCGGAGGATGAACTTGTCATTATGGATCGCAATCAGTTGAACGTGCGGTCGATGAGAATCGCGCTGGTGGACAGCAGCGGAATGAAGCCCAGAATGGTTTCAAGCTGCCGGCGACCGGGGGAGTCGCCCACGGTAACGATGTCATTGGCGAAGATTACCGGATCGGGATAATTGCCCCGCTGGATCGCCTGAATATTATACACCCCGATATAGCGCTGGCCGTCGACAGTGCGCATCACCAGAACGTCGTCTTTCTTAGCATAATCAGCCAAGCCGCCAGCATTGTTGATCGCGCGTACAAGGGTCTGCGATGTGGCCGCTGGATACGTACCCGGGCTCTTGACCTGTCCCCCGATCGAAATGCTCGGCTGCACTGCATTTGTCGGACGCACGCGAACTTGCGGGTTGACCACATATTCGCCGCGCAGGCGATCTTCGATCATTTTGGCAATCTGGCGCGGTGTTTTCTCCGCAACATACAAATCACCGACCAGAGGGTAGCTGATATAGCCTGCCCCATCGGTCAAAAAAGAGCCGCTCAGCAATTCGGAATCCGTGACTGTGATTTCCAGTGAATCCTGCGGGCCGACAGTAAATTCGGTCGAGGATTTCGGTTTTGGCAATTCCGCCAGATTGGTAACTTCGATATTGCTTGCCTGGCCGATGGGCGGCGTACCGGCACAACTTGCCAATGCCGCTGCGCAGCCAAAACCCAGAATTGCGCGGTAAAATGCTTTAATCATATCGTCCTTCACGCCCCGAACTTCGGCATTAACCCTAGCAAAGCCTTATGCAAAGGTGTTTTTCCCGCTCCCAGCATATCCGGGCATAGCTGCACCAAATGCCGCCTCACCCACCATTACGCTCTCCGCGATGGCTTGTATGCTCCCTGCACAAGGCCGCTATCAGTATGATGGTGACGCATTGGAACAATGGTGTGCGCAGCGGATAGTCCACAAGACTGGCAAATAAAATGATTCCCGCCACGGTGATCCACAACAACTGCGATGCCAGCGCCTGCCGCGATCCGCCGCCTATCGCGAACAACTTGCGGGCAAACCACAGGGCAAAACCTGCAACCAGCATCACTGCCAATACACCGCCTTCGATCAGCAATTGCGCCCAATCATTATGCGCCTGATTGACATAGACAGGTGTCAGCAATTCAACAGGTTCGAAAATATGGTAGACCTCTTCAAACGAGCCAAAACCCGAGCCGAAAAACCAGTATGTGCCGATCATCGCCTGCAGGCTGGGCAGCAAACGCCACCGCAAATCATCAAAACTGCCGCTATCGGTCAGGTTCTGCAGAGCGGGAATGCGATCAAACGCGACAAACGCCGCGATAATAGACCCTACCAGCATAAATATTGCGGCGAACATGATTTGCGGGCTCATTTCAACGCCAAAAAACCTTGGCAAATGTGCGCGATCCCGTTCCGTACGGACAAAGCCAAGCCAGAACATCGCAGCGCTGGCAAGTAAGGCAATTATTGTCGTCAACAGCCCGGCCCGCGAGCCGCCAATCATTGCCGCGAGTAGGATTGTCAAAAATGCCGCAATCAACCCGGCCCGCTGCCAAGCGAGCCAGCGATATGTCGAACGGTCCGCGAGCAAATAGCCCACCACCAGCAACGCAACCGCGCCAAAGACAGCAGAATGGTTCTGGTTGGCGAACAACCCGACAGCGGTTCCGCTATTGGTTACCGCATAGAAATACAGCGCATCGTTACCGCCGCTGATTATCTGCGTCAGACCTAGCGCCGCATCCGCGACACCAATGGCAACGATAATAAGCAGCAA
>JAHDDJ010000006.1 GCA_020629385.1 Erythrobacter sp. | reverse complement strand
AGCACGTCTGCTGACCAGCCATACTCGTATCGCGCTGGCGAGGCCGGGTGGGGTTTCGGACTTGATCCGCTCCGCATCAATCCGCGCCACCAGCGCATTGATGGGTACGCCTTCTGCTTCCGCTGCGTCTTTCAGCATATCCCAGAACAACGGCTCGAGGCTGATCGAGGTCTTGTGCCCTGCGATCTGGACCGAGCGTTTGACCGGCGGATGGTATGGCGACGTCATGCGTGGTTCATAGGCCATAAGTCCGGAACGCAGATACAATTCTTTCCAGTCTCTCTACATCAATACATATGCTGGCCACCATTGATGCTCATCGTCGAGCCGGTGACGAAGCCGCCATTGTCGCTAGTCAGGAACGCCACGCCGCGGGCGATTTCTTCGGCATTTCCGAGACGCCCGACCGGGATCTTGGCAACAATCTTCTCCAGAACCGGTTCCGGAACGGCAGCAACCATATCGGTGTCGACATAGCCCGGCGCAATTGCGTTCACTGTAACGCCGAATTTCGCGCCTTCCTGAGCGAGGGCCTTGGTAAAGCCGTGAATCCCTGACTTCGCTGCGGCATAATTGACCTGGCCATATTGACCCGCCTGCCCGTTGATCGAGCCGATATTGACGATCCGGCCCCATTTGCGCTCGCGCATGCCCGGGAAAGTTGCTTTGGCCATGTTGAAGCAGCCGCCAAGATTGACCCGCATGACATCGTGCCAATCCTCATAGCTCATCTTGTGCAGAGTGCCGTCACGCGTGATACCGGCATTGTTGATGACAATGTCGACCGGACCATGATCGGCGGCCACTTTGGCACAGCCTTCGAGACAGGCTTCATGGTCGCCCACATCCCATTTGTAGGAAGGGATGCCCGTTGCAGCGGTAAATTCGGCAGCAGCCTGCTCGTTACCGCCATAATTGGCGATGACTGTATGGCCCTGTTTCTTGAGACGCATGCAGATCGCCTCGCCAATGCCGCGTGTTCCGCCGGTTACGATTGCTACTCTGGACATAGTGCTTCCCCTAATCTGGCTGTTTCCAACCTAGTGAGTCTGCACATGCCCTTACGGCATGGAGGGATGCGGGAAAAGAAAAACCCCGCCGAAGCGGGGTGCATTCATACCTATTTACTAGAGCAACCTTTGCTGGAGCAATAAGTCCTCAATCGGTCAGAAGCGGAATTGCGTTCCAACGTAAACGGCCTGACTGTCCTGTACATTGTCAGTCAGCGGATCGAGACGGTCGCGTTCTTGGGAAAGGCGAACGCCAGCGGTTACATCCAGATTCTTGGTGACACGATATGCACCGCCAAGGTCGAAGGATTGTTCGCCCAGCCCCTCAAGCGTCTGAGGTGCGCGGCCGATCTTGTCGTCCTGCTCCAGAGCCATACGGGTCTTGAACCGGCTGGGTTTGTCAGGCGCAGTGCCTTGCGATGGTTTGAATTCCGCCAGATCGGGCATTTCAACCGACTTCACACCAGCAGGAAGCTCAGGCGTTTTGGCAAAGCTCTGGTATCCGCGAGCGATGCCAAGATTATACTTGGTAGGCGCAATTGCCACACTTCCAGGAGCAGATTGCGGCTGCGTGATTGTGCCGACTGCGCCCGTGCGGATCGCCTGCATCGTCCGGTCATTGACCCTGATAGCGACTGTGACCGTCGTATCCTTGGCCACTGCAGCACCAGCTGGCGTAAAGCGCAGGTCAAGACCTTTGGCGCGCATGGTTTCCGCCACGCGTTTTGCCAATGCAGGATCGACGGAGGCTGGGGTAAACGGCGCAAAATCGGCGCGCGTCGTCGCCATGGGCGAGTCCGATCCACCGAGTGCGAACACAGCGCTTGGAACAGCAAAGGCAATACCGGCAAACGCGGCGAATGCCACGGCCATCTTGCCCATTTCTGATTTGCGTTCCGGCTGCATCATTTTCCCGCCTGAAAACCCTCTTTCCCTTTTAACCAGTCCCGGCCTGAACCGTTCCTGACTGCTGCCTAACAACGAGTCGCAGCTTTTTCATATGCTTGTCTATATTCATCCCTGCGACTTGGCCAGAATTTCCCGACTATTGCCCGAATTGCTCGTGACCTGTTGCAGGAGTCCCACAAAAGCGCGGTGACGTAACGTCATGTGCGGCACCAATCTGCATTAAGCGAACATTCACGCTTAAGTGCGGCATTTAGCCCCGGATGGGCCGGGCGGATGACTTCCCTTTCCATCCTGTTTATTGGACGCATGTCTTGCCGAGGCGGCAGGGCAGGCTATAGAGGCGGAAACGTCGAGTTTTTTAGGACGATCTGGAACAATCATGAACGCATCACGCACACCGACCACCCGCCTAACGCGTACCTTGCTGGCAGCCGCTGCACTCGGCAGTCTGGCTGCATGTGGCGGTGGAGACCGTCCGGCTGCCGATCTCGCCGCATCGCAGGTCACAACCATCGGTGTGAATTCCTACCTTTGGCGCGCCGCCCTCGATACGGTCAGCTTTGCGCCCTTGTTGCAAACGGATAGTGCCGGCGGTGTGATCGTAACGGACTGGTACGCCAACCCGACCAACCCCAATGAACGGGTCAAAGTATCGGTCACCATTCTCGATCAGGATCTGCGCGCCGATGCCCTGCGTGTGGCGGCAAGCCGTCAGGTCGCCCAAGGAGGCGGATGGGTCGATGCACCGGTCCAGGCCGCGACCGTCCAGAAGCTGGAAGACATCATCTTGACCAAGGCTCGCGAGATTCGCCGCCAGTCCGTTTCCGGCTAATTTTTTCCGCCTACTCCAGACAGGATTTTCATGACTGATACTCGCGGTGATGCACGGTTCGGACAGAAGTTCGATCCGGCGCAGGCGGATACACGCTGGCAAAAGGCGTGGGACGAAGCGCGTTGTTTCGAGGCCGACAGCGATAGCGACAAACCCAAAAGTTACGTGCTGGAGATGTTCCCCTATCCCAGCGGACGTATCCATATCGGGCATGTCCGCAATTACACGATGGGCGATGTGCTGGCGCGCTACAAGACAATGCGCGGCCATGAAGTGCTCCATCCGATGGGGTGGGATGCATTCGGCATGCCTGCGGAAAATGCCGCGATGGAAAAGGGCGTACATCCCGGCGGCTGGACGCGCGACAATATCGCGAACATGAAAGCGCAGCTGAAACGCATCGGCTTTGCGCTCGACTGGAACCGCGAATTTGCGACCTGCGACCCGGAATATTACGGGCACGAACAAGCGCTGTTTATTGATATGTTCAATGCCGGGCTTGTCTACCGCAAGGAAAGCACGGTCAATTGGGACCCGGTCGACAATACCGTGCTTGCGAATGAGCAGGTCATTGATGGTAAAGGCTGGCGCAGCGGCGCCGAGGTCGAGAAGCGCAAGCTCAACCAGTGGTTTCTCAAGATCACCGATTTTGCCGAAGATCTTCTGGACGGTCTGGAAGAGCTGAAAGACTGGCCCGACAAGGTCCGCTTGATGCAGGAAAACTGGATAGGCAAGTCGCAGGGCCTGCAATTCAAATTTGCTCTATCCGACGGGCAGGAGATTGCGGTTTATTCGACGCGCCCCGATACCATCTTCGGCGCCAGCTTCGTCGCTGTGGCCGCCGATCATCCGGTTGCGCAAGGCGTGGCGCAGGACAACGCAGATGCGCAGGCCTTTATCGAAAAATGCAAGGCTGGCGGCACGACCGCTGCCGAGCTGGAAACAGCGGAAAAGCTCGGTTTCGATACCGGCCTGAAAGCGGTGCATCCGATCACAGGGGGTGATCTGCCGGTCTATATCGCGAATTTCGTGTTGATGGATTACGGCACCGGCGCAGTTATGGGCGTGCCCGGCCATGACCAGCGTGATTTCGAATTCTCGACCAAATACGGCCTTCCGATCCTGCGGGTGGTTGCAAATGCAGATACGTCCGCCGATGCGCCGCTTACCGAAGCGGAGGCCGGGGATGGCGTGCTGGTCAATTCCGCCTTCCTCAACGGCATGAGCGTTGAGGATGCCAAGGCCGCGATCATCAAACGCGCCGAGGACGAGAAATGGGGCGAGGGTCAGACCGTCTGGCGGCTGCGCGACTGGGGCGTATCACGCCAGCGCTATTGGGGCACGCCGATCCCGTTCATCCATTGCGACGCCTGCGGTGTGGTACCTGTTCCCAAAGAGCAGTTGCCGGTCGAGTTACCGGAAGATGTCGATTTCGGCACTCCCGGCAATCCGCTCGTACGCCATCCGACATGGAAACATGTCGATTGCCCGAAATGCGGCGGCAAGGCGCAGCGGGAAACCGATACGCTCGACACCTTCACCAACAGCTCGTGGTATTTCCTGCGCTTCGCCAGCCAGCCTGCGGATAAGCCTTTCGATCCGGCGGAAGTCGCGAAGTGGCTACCGGTTGAGCAGTATATTGGCGGGATCGAACATGCGATCCTGCATCTGCTTTATGCGCGTTTCTGGACGCGTGCCTTGCAGCATATGGGCCATCTTGATTTCGGCGAGCCATTCGCCAGCCTGTTTACGCAGGGGATGGTCACGCATGAGACGTATTCTCGCAAAGTGGATGGACGCGAGGTGTATTTCACGCCCGGTGAAATCGAGCGAGGCGGAGAGTCGGCTACGTTGAAAGATGACGGTAAACCGGTTGATATTGGCCGTGTCATCAAAATGTCGAAGTCGAAGAAAAACGTTGTCGACCCTGACGAAATCATCGCAACATATGGTGCTGACGCAGTGCGCTGGTTTATGCTGTCCGACAGCCCTCCGGAGCGCGACCTGCCCTGGTCGGAGGCAGGGATTGAGGGTTGCGCACGGTTCGTGCACCGGCTCTGGCGCCTGTTCGGCCAGTTTGATTCTGCAGCGGCGGGTGAAGACAAAGCTCTGGCGCGCAAGACCCACCAGACCATAGCGGCCGTTGCCGCTGATATCGAGGCATTGTCGTTCAATAAGGCGGTGGCACGGCTTTATGAATTGACCGGTGCAGCAGAGAAAGCGCAGCCTTCGGCGCATCGCAACGAAGCGATTCAGGCGATCCTGAAAATGGCCTCGCCCATGATGCCGCATCTGGCCGAAGAGGCTTGGGAAGCGCTCGGCGAAGGCGGCTTGATTGCCGAGGCCGCATGGCCCGAAGTCGATGAAGCTTTGCTGGTTGATGATGAAGTCACCATTGCGATCCAGCACAAGGGCAAACTGCGCGATACAATTACCGTCGCGAAAGGTCTGCCGAAGGACGAAATGGAAGCGCTCGCGCTAGCCAGCGAAAAGGTTCAGCGCTCGCTCGACGGGGCCGAAGTCCGCAAAGTGATTGTCGTTCCGGACAGATTGGTGAATATCGTAACCTGATGCGTATTCTGTTTGCCTTCCTTGCCAGTGTCATGCTCGCCGCTTGCGGCTTGCAGCCGATGTATGCAGGCGGCGGCAAGGGGATTGTTGCCCAAGGGCTGGGTGCGATTGAAGTAGCACCAATCGAGGGGCAAGCCGGTTGGCTGGTGCGCAATGCCCTGCGCGACCGCCTGAGCGCAGCACCTACCACCACACCACGTTATCGTCTGGATGTCAGACTGGATGACCGGCTGGAAGGCTTGGGTGTTCTTGGAGATGATACGATTGGCCGCGAACGTCGCATTTTACGCGCGCGCTACCAATTGGTTGATCTTGCCGATGGCAATATCCTGCTGGATGCGACGGCGGGTAGCGATGCCGGTATTGATGTCGTGTCCAGCGAATATGCGACGATCGCGGCTGAGCAAACAGCGCTGGAAAATCTCTCCAGGGACATTGCCGACCGCATTGTAACGCAGGTCGCGCTAACCCTTCGCAAAGAGAAGTGACGGTGCGGGCGTGAAGGCCACCCAGAAAGATTTCGGCACCATCGCCCAGCGGGCTGCAAAGGAATGCAGCGTATTTTTCTTCTGCGGACCGGATGAAGCGGGTGCTTCGGCAGCAGCAACGAAAGTGGTCTCGCTGCTCGATGATCCTGGCGAACGGATCGAACTGGCAGGAGCTGCCTTGCGCAAAGACCCTGTGCTTCTTGGTGACGAGGCGCGGTCCGGATCACTATTTGGTAGCTCGCGCCACATTATGGTTCGTGCCAGCGGCGATGAAGCGATGGCGGCGCTACAGAATTTGCTCGATGGAACGGGCGATGCGTGCCCTGTGTTGGTTGTGGCTACATCAGCTACGGACAAGTCGCGCACCGCCAAGCTGCTGGAAAAGCGTGATGACGCGTTGGTTGCCATGTTCTGGCCGCCGGACTTGCGCTCGGTCACTTCGTCGGTTCGCACCATGGCCGATTCCGCCGGGCTGCAACTGAACGGAGATCTGGCGGAACGGATTGCACGGGCAGCGGGCCTCGATGTCAGACTGGCCCAGTCCGAGGTCGAGAAGCTCGCACTCTATCTCGACGCCAGCCCGCAATCCCCGCGCAGTGTCGATCCTGCTATGCTCGAAGAAATCGGCGCCAAGACCGAAGATGACGGGTTCATGCCCGTCGTGAACGCGGTGTTGGCTGGCGAGGTCAAGAAACTGCCCGCGGAACTGCATCGGATACATGAGTTGTCGCTCAATCCTGTGGGTTTGCTGCTCGCATTTGAACGCCGGGTTGCGCAGCTCGCGCAATTGTCGGCCAAAATCGGTCCTCGCGGTGATATTGGCGGCGTCATCCAGGCCGAGAAGCGTGCCCGCCGTATCTTCTGGAAGGACGAACGCGATCTTTCGGTGCAGCTTCGGCGGTGGCGAGGCAAGAAGCTGGACCGGTTGATGACCAAGCTGGTCGAGCTGCATCGCGCTTTGCTGGCGAACAGCCAGTCCGGTGAATTGCTACTGTCTCAAGGCCTCGCCGAAATTGCCCGGGCTGCAGCACCGCGCAGGTAAAAGCGCCAAAGCGGCGGCGGTATCTGGTGAAATCTTGTAACCAGGGTGATTACCTAGGCCATTTCTGATAGCGTTGGTCCAAGTCGCATCCTGCGGAGATTATCTATCAACGCACCCTCCTTTCCCGAATTGCCGCCAGAGGCAGAGCGCCCGTTGGTTGCGCCCCCTGCTGTCGCGTCATTGGAGCGAAAGCGGATCAGGGCATATCTTGCGCTCATCATCGCGGACATTGCTGCAATTCTTACCTGCTTCCTGCTTGGCGGATTGCTTTATCGCGGGGCTTTGCCCGATGCGCAGGCTCTGCTCGAAGCGCAGCTTTTCATCCCGTTATATCTCACCATCGCTCTATATCAGCGGGTGTTTTCTATCCGCTCGCTCACCGATGGCGAATATGCGGCCATACGCGTTGCGATTGCAGTTTTGGTGGCTGCGGCGCTGCTCAATCTGCTGGCGTTTTATGCAAAGTTCAACACTTCGTTCTCCCGAGGCACATTTACGCTCGGTATAAGCCTGTCCGCACTTGCGATGGCGATGGTCCGCTTCGGTTCGGCCCGGTTGCTACGCAAGCGCTGGGGGCCGATTGCCCGCAATGTGTTGATTCTCGATGCGGGCGGGCCGCAATTTTCACTCGATCATGCGGTTTCGGTGAAGGCGAGCGAAGCCGGACTTCGGCCCGACGCGCTCGATCCGCATATGCGCAGTCGCATCGCGGAATTTCTGTTTAATCAGGAAGAGGTCATCGTCTCCTGCCCGCCTGAGGACAGAGAAGCTTGGTCGTTGATCCTCAAAGCGTCGGGTGTTCACGGCGAAATTGTAAGCGACGCCCCCGAGCATAGGGGCATTATCGGGATCACTCAGCATACGGAAACTGGCGTAACCGGTATGGTCTATTCGACCGGGCCGCTGGGTCTTCGGGCCCGGTTGCTCAAACGGCTTTTCGACCTGCTGGTCGCGGGCTTAGGCATAGTGGTGCTGGCACCCATTGCGGTGTTGATCGCTATGGCCATCAAGCTGGAAAGCGCTGGGCCGGTTTTGTTCGTCCAGCAAAGGCTCGGGCGCGGCAACCGTATGTTTTCGATGCTGAAGTTCCGGTCGATGCAGGTTGAGGAAGCTGATCCTGAAGGCCAGAGATCGGTTTCACGGGAGGACGACCGGGTGACACGCATCGGCCGGTTTCTCAGACGAACCAGCCTTGATGAGCTTCCGCAACTGATCAATGTCTTGCGCGGCGATATGAGTATTGTTGGGCCAAGACCCCATGCTTTGGGCTCTCAGGCGGGCGACAAGCTGTTCTGGGAAGTAGACGACCAGTATTGGAACCGTCACTCGTTGAAGCCGGGTCTGACCGGCCTTGCGCAAATCCGCGGCCTGCGCGGGGCAACCGAGGAAGAGGGTGATTTATCCGATCGACTTCAGGCAGATCTCGAATATATCGCGGAATGGAGCTTGCTGCGCGATGTGGTCATCACGATCCGGACAATCGCCGTTGTCACGCATGACAAAGCGTATTGAAGCACCAGAACTTTTTGAAATTAGCGCGGACTGTTGGGTTGTCCGTTTGTGTTGTCCGAACCGCCAGACAGAAGCACCAGAAGGCCGAGCGTAACCAGAACGCCAACACCGCCCCATAGCCAGCCGGGTGGTTCTTCGCCGACATAATCATCGTCGACAACAACTGCGAAAGTCGTCTGCTCTGGTCGCACCTCCGCCTGCGCCGCTGTGGACGCAAAAACCAGCGAGGCTGCCGCAGCCAAGGCAAAACTATTCCGCATCACAGTCTTCATAATATGACTATTTTGAACTTTTCATGAATCCCGGTCAATCTTTGCCGTGTAAATTCGTGTGATGTGGGGGGCAGTGCACCGCAAAAACGGTTAGATCAGGTTTCTACCTGCCATTCGGATACGCCGGGCGGCTGAAATACAGGCACGCATAATGCGAATACTGATTGTCGGTCTGAATTATGCGCCTGAGCCCATTGGCATCGGGCCGTACACATCGCGTCTGGCGGAATATTTGCATGCGAGAGGGCATGACGTTCAGGTCATTGCCGGGAACCCGTATTACCCCGATTGGTGTCTGGCAGCGGGATATTCTCCAGAAGGTTCGACGGCGGTCGAGAGTGGAGTGACGGTTTACCGCGTTCCGCACTACATCCCTGAAAATCCGACGGGCCTGAAACGTATTGCCCATCATCTCAGCTTTGCCAGAACTGCGCGTAAAGCTCTTGCCAAAGTCGAAAGGCCTGACCTTGTGTTGGCGATTGCGCCATCCTTGCTGGCGGCACCCGTCGCTTTGGCAGCGGCCAAGCGGTTTGGGGCCAGATCATGGCTCCACATACAGGACTTCGAGGTCGAGGCAGCCATCGCGACAGGACTGTTGCCGGAGTGGTTGGCCAATCTGGCTGGTGCCAAGCTTGAGCGGTCAATCATCAGACGTTTCGAATGGGTAAGTGCGATTTCACCCGCGATGGTGCGCAAAGCGAAGGACAAGGGCGCGAACACTTTGCAACTGGTAGAATTGCGCAACTGGGCCGAAGAATCGGTCCATCCGCAAACGCATTGCGCACCCGATTTGCGCGCTGCCTGGGGGCTGAGTGATGCGCCAATTGCCCTATATTCCGGCAATCTGTCTCTGAAACAGGGGGCTGGGCTTATCGCGGAGGCCGCACGGCTGCTGAATGGTCAGTCAGATGTGCAGTTTGTTGTTTGCGGAGCTGGAAATGCAAAAGCGCAGTTGGAGCATGCTGCGCGCGACTTGCCCAATCTGACAATCCACGATCTGGTTCCCAGAAAAAGCTTGGGCGAGCTTCTTGCGATGGCTGACATGCACCTACTCCCCCAGATTGCAGGTGCGGCTGATCTGGTTTTGCCGTCGAAACTCACCAATATGCTGGCTTCCGGTCGACCGGTCATTGCCACTGCAGATACCGGCACCGATCTGGCGGAAGAAGTGTCCGACTGCGGGTTTGTGACGCCTCCGGATGATGCCCCGCTATTTGCCGAGGCAATCGCGAAACTGGCCGAAGACGCGCCCCTGCGGACCGAGCTGGGCAAGAACGCTGCTCTGCGTGCAAAGCAAAGGTGGTCTGCGCCTGTCCTGCTCGAACAATTTGCTCTAAGCCTGGAGCAGATCGTAAGGGAACCGAAAACGCTGTGAGCAAATTGTCCGCCCAGCCTGCTACACATTTGAACCGGACTACGGTTTCCTTTGATTTTTGGATCGCCGTGGCTTTTCTCTACCCGGTCAGCAAGCTGTTGGTGGTCGAGTTGATCGGTCAACTATATCTGACCGATATCCTGGGTGTTGCTTTGCTGTTGATGATGACGCGCTCCCCAGATTTCATGAAACGGCTCACGCATTTGCGCGTGTTTTTCCTATTGCTTGGCCTGTGGCTGGCCAGCCTTGTCGTGACTGACCTGATCAGGCAATCTGTCCCCGCCGATTTTCTGCGCGGTTGGGCGAAAATCATATTCTTCGGTATTCAGGTTGCGGCGCTGTGGCTCTTTTTGCCGAGGCGAAGAGCCTATATCATTGCCTTCGCTCTTGGATCATCTGTTGCATGGGGGCTAGGCGTTTCCGAGCAATTCGAGGGGTATGAATGGAAGTTCGGATATGACCGTGCGGCGGCCTTCCTGCTGATCGGGGGCATTTGTGCAGGTGCCTATCGTTGGCCGGCGCTACGGACATTCAGCCCGCTGCTGATCGCTCCATTGGCATTTTTCATCCTGTTCCAGAATGCCCGGTCTTCCTTTATTACGTTGCTCCTCGTGGCCGGAATATGTGCTCTGGTCATCGCGGTGGAGCGGTGGCCGGCCTTGCAGGCGCGCATCCGTGTTCCGGCATTTGCTATCATCCTCGGATTCGGCGCCATGGGAGCGGGGCTGGTCAGCTCCGCCTATGGTTCGCTGGCGGAATCCGGCGCGCTGGGCGTCGGGGCCCAGTATAAGTATGAGCAGCAGACAGCGGGCGATGTACCCTTGCTGTTGGGCGGCCGGTCGGAGAGCCTGATTTCGGTGCGCGCGATCAGCGATTCGCCGCTCATCGGTCATGGCAGTTGGGCCAAGGATCGGCGCTATGTCGAGCTGTATCGTTCGTTGCGGCTTCGGCTGGGCATGTCAGTGCATGACAACTACTTTCACACGCGGGAGCTGATACCGACGCATAGTTATATGCTGGGTGCGTGGGTCGAGGCCGGTGTGATGGGTGCGGTTTTCTGGCTCTATGTCCTGACACTGCCTTTCGCTGCGATCTATCAGCTGATGCAACGGCGCGAGATATTGCTGCCACTGGTCGCCTATCTCGCAGTCGGGTTGGTCTGGGCGATACCCTTTTCGCCGTTTGGTGCGACGGAGAGGTTCATGGCTGCATTCCAGATTGTCACGTTACTATGGGTCATCCGGTCTGCGAAAGGGCAGCTGGCAGTGCCCCGGTTGATCAAACGAAACAGCCACGCTGCCTAGATGCGTATTTTGCATATCATTGCCAGCGCCGACCGGTCTGAAGGCGGTCCGGTTGAAGGGGTTTTCCGGCTGGGCGATGCGTTTCGAACCATGGGTGTTGAGCAGCATTTGCTGACGCTTGATCCGGTGGGGAGCGAGTATCTGGCAGACGCACCCTCGCAGGTGTTCGCGTTGGGGCGAATGCATTCCGCCACATCCGGGCCCCTGTCCCGATTGCGCGGTTGGGCGCGATATTCGCCAGAGGCCCTGCACTGGTTGCGCGAGAATGTCGCCAGTTATGACGGTGTGATTGTCGATGGGCTTTGGAATTATGCGACTCACATTGCGCGGAGGATCTTGCCGGATAGCGGGGTACCCTATGTTGTTTTCCCGCATGGCATGCTCGACCCATGGTTTCGGGACCAATATCCTCTGAAACATGCTGCCAAATCCATGCTCTGGCGTGTGAATGAGGGGCCGTTGTTGGCACATGCAAGGGCGGCAGTTTTTACCACTAGAGTTGAGCATGCCCTGGCCCAGGATACGTGGCGGCCATGGCGCTCTCATGACGAAGTCGTAGGGTATGGCACCGCAGCGCCGCCTGTTTTTACCAGAGCCATGGCCGAGGCCTTTGCAGAAAAAGTGCCTGCGCTGGCGGGGCGCCCCTATCTCCTGTTCCTTAGCCGCCTGCATCAGAAGAAGGGGGCAGACATTCTTTTGAAAGCCTATGCGCAGAAGGCCGAGGTTCTTGGATGCGATCTGGTTATGGCGGGGCCGGCAGAGCCGCAATATTTGCGCGCGCTTCAGGCGATTTCCGTGCCATCTGGCAAAGTGCATTGGACCGGCATGATTGAGGGAGATGCGAAATGGGGCGCTTTGTACGGTTGCGAAGCGCTGGCTCTTACATCGCATCAGGAGAATTTTGGTGTTGTCGTGGCCGAGGCGCTGGCTTGTGAAAGACCTGTAATCATATCCGATCAGGTCAACATTTTTGACCGCATCAAGAAAGCGGATGCGGGGGTCATTTGCCAGGATAATGTAGATGCGGCCGCGCACGCGCTGAAACAGTTCGCCGAAACTTCGCAGCAAGACCGGGTCGAAATGGGCAAACGCGGGCGCGACTTGTTTTTGCGTGAATTCGACATCTACGAGACTGCCAAACGACTGGTTGCCATACTCAAAGGCGGATAGACCACATGCAGCAGGGCAAAACAGGAAAACCATTTTCCTACATATAACCAATATGGTTATTCGTGGTTCCGAAAGGAACCTTAATATGCCAGATTCACATCCAACTATCCGACATCCCGCCAATTATGTCCCGCTTGCGGCGGTCGCCATCGGAAACGTCAATACACAAGCGGTACCGGTTTCATCCGACAATCCCTTCCCCTGCTCCGATCAGCCGTTAACATCGATCAGGGCGCTTGCTCCCGATACTCCGGTCGATCCGGGTCTTGCGCTTCTGGTCGATTGTTCTGCTGCCGGAAAGATCGTGCTGGAATTTGCGGACGCGACACAATTGCCGCTCAGTTTCTCGCCTGGCGTAACCATGTTGCCATTTTCGATCCGGAATGTGATTTCTACCGGGACGACGGCAACTTTCACCGCATGGGTGCTAGACTGATGCGCGCCCTGCATATTCCCCGCTCGCAAGCACCCGCCCAACGTTGGACTGTCGCACCCGACGATCATGCGCCCAAAGTGTTGGCAACGTCTCCCGCACTGACAGTCAATTCCGCGCCAACTTTGCCCCGGGCATGGTTTGCAGCAAGCGGATCGAACGCTTATCCGCTCGCATCCAACATTCAGCATGGCCACTTTACTTATTGTCGCGGGCTACCTGACAGCACAGGCCCGACGCTTGGGTTTAGACCTGCCGCGACTGTCACCACGCTAGCCGATGGAACTCGGGCACCGTCCGGCCAGCAGTTTTCTTTCTATCATGAAGGAGACGCTCTGGAGCTGCATTTCCAGAACAATGACCGCGGCTATCTGTTGAAAGTGGATGGCGAATATCTAGGCCTGACCCCGCAGAGCGATCCCGGGCAGACCTACACGCTCCTAGATTTCGGCAGCCGGAAACTCCGCCGTTTCGACCTTATCACCTACAAGGCTGCCTTCGCCGGTGTTTGGACCGGCCCGCAAGACAGTATCTATGCCGCACCGGTTCGCGGCCCGCGCACCATTGTCATGGGTGACAGTTTCAGCGAGGCGGATGCAGGTGGCTGGACAAACTGGTTCGCCGAATCGCTTGGTTGGGATGATGTCTGGACGTCCGGCGTGGGCGGGACCGGCTATGTCGAAAACGGCAATGGCTTCAACAAATCATGGCGTGACCGGGTGCAAAGCGACGTGATAGCCTATGCGCCAGAAGTCGTATTCCTCCATGGCAGCGTCAACGACCTCTCCTTTCCGCCAGCGCAGGTCTATAGCGGTGTGTACGATACTATACGTGCGATCCGCGATGCGCTTCCCGACTGCATCATCGCTGGCGGTATGAACACAGGAGCGGGTGTCGAGACCTGGAATGCGGGCCAGCTTGATGTTTTCGACCAGGCAAAAGCAGGTTTCGAAGACGGCGGCGGCGCATGGATGAGTACGCTGGAACTTCCCCACCAGTTTTCCGGCGATCCTGTTGGCAGCGCTGCCCAGCTGGTTGATCCCATAGCAGCAGGCCGCCCCGGAAATGGCGGAACGCCGGATGGCCTTTCCGGTCAATCCGGATTCCGCGTCAACACATCCAGCAGCACGGCTGACACAAATCTGCGGATCGGCTCGACGGTAGAGATTGGCAGCGGAGCAACGCGTGAACGTGTCGTCATAACAACCAACGGACTGTCCGGCGGACGGTTCATCTACGGCTTTGACGGAACATTCCGCTATGCCCATGCCGCTGGCGAGCCTGTCCGTGAAGTTCCGCCGTGCTTCCTGACAGGACAAGGCGGTACAGCTGCGCCAACAGGATGGGGGAACACCAATCTTTATGTCGGGGCAGACGGTTTCCATCCATCGCCCGAAGGCAATATTGCGCTCGGCCAGGTTAACGCCGCCATGCTTAAACGCCATTTGCGTAACATAGGCGCCGCATGATCCGCGAGGCGGGGGATTGCTGACACTTCAGCCGGTCCCCCGCTTTGCATTGCCGGCCGTTCGGCATAGGGTTGCGCCATGTCGCTTTCCACTCAACCGGATTTGTCAGACGCGCTGTCGCTCACGGTGGTTATACTGACCCGTAACGAAGCGCATCATCTGGAACGCTGCATTCGATCGATTGCCCATTTGGCCAGCAGGATAGTTGTGGTGGATTCCGGCTCAACGGATTCCACAATTGAGATCGCAAAATCGCATGGCGCCGAAGTGTTCGAAAGGCGCTGGGTCAACTATGCTGACCAGTTTCAATGGGCACTGGACCATGCCGCAATCGATACCGAGTGGGTGATGCGGCTCGACGCTGATGAGTGGTTAGGTGACGATCTGCTGGACCGCCTCCAGCGTGGGCTGCTTGTCCTGCCCGATACTACGACCGGGATCACCTTCGACCGCCGGCATTATTTCATGGGCCGGTGGATCAAACGCGGCGGCCGCTATCCATTGCGCCTGCTACGCATTTGGCGCAATGGCGCGGCGCATATCGAACAACGCTGGATGGATGAACATATTGTTCTCGATCACGGCGCCACGACGCATTTTGCCGGAACATTCGTCGACGAAAATCTCGGCGATCTGGGTTTCTTCATTCGCAAGCATGAGGCCTACGCTACGCGTGAAGCGATCGACGCACTGGTGTCAAAATATGGCTGGTTCGATGCAGACCAAGAGCTGCACGGAACGCAGCAGGCTGCGGCCAAACGTAAGGCCAAGAACCGTTTCTACAACAAGCTTCCGCTGGGTTTGGGCCCTTTCCTCTATTTTCTCTACCGCTATGTCATCCAGCTGGGTTTTCTCGATGGCAAAGAAGGGCTGATTTATCACACTCTGCAAGGCTTCTGGTACCGCTTCCTTGTTGATGCCAAACGGTTCGAGTTTGAACGCGTGATTGCTCAGGCGCAAACACGAGAAGACAAGATCGCCGCGCTCAGCGCAGCGACTGGCCATGATATTGCTGGCTTTTTTGAAGTAGGCGGAAAGACGTTGGCCGATGGGTAATGTGCATCCGGCAATCGCAAGTCTGCATCCCGATGCCCGGCTGGTCGCGACAACACCGACAGATGCGAATGTCTTCTTCGGATTTCACGATATAACGCCATGGTCGCCCGATGGCGAAAAGCTGCTGTGCCTGCGCCTTGATCCTGAATGGCAGACTTTGGCTGACAGCGGTGGCGTGGCGGATATATGCGTGTGGGAGCCGGCAAAGGGCCGTCTCGGGCGGGTCGGAAAGACCAGCTGCTGGAATTTCCAGCAAGCTGCGCGCCAGCAATGGCTCATTGACGGTTCGGACAGATTCACGTTCAATTCCTGCGATGCGTCCGGGAGCTGCATAGCGACAGTCGCCAATAATGATGGATCGGAAGGCGGCAGTTTCGAGGGCGGCCTCTATGCGCTCTGCCCGGATGGCGTGTCCGCGATCTCGCCCGATTTTGATGTACTGGCGGATCGCTGGCCAGCCTATGGCTACCGCATATTGCGAGGATCGAGTGCGAGCAAAACCGCCGACCAAGTCGGCCTGTGGCGGACCGATCTGTACAGCGGGGAACGCAAACTCCTCATCTCGCTCGCCACCGTTCTTGCTGGCTGGCAAGGCACGGACAGCGCGGACGGTCATTTCCTGACCCATCCGGTTTTCAGTCCGGATGGAAACAGGCTGGTTTTCCTGCATCGTTTCTTTGCCGCAGATGGCGGTTCCTACACTAGAATGCTGTGCTGCCAATCGGATGGCAGTAATTTGCGTGTTCTGGCTGATGAAAAGGTCAGCCATTTTGACTGGGTGGATAGCAATACTCTGCTTGCATGGGCGCGGTTTACCGGCGGTGGTCTGGCACAGGCCCGAGCCAGCGGTGCGTTGAACGCGCCGCTGATCCGGCCACTCTTGAACCTGGTGCGCAAATTCAGCGGACGCTGGAAAAAGCGGATGCTGGCCGAGGCGTATTATTCGCTAGCTGCTGACGGTTCGGGCGCCAGGCAGAAGGTCGGCTGGCCTGCGCTGGATCAGGATGGCCATCCGATGGTTGCAAGGGCGCATGACTGGGTCGTCACGGACACGTACCCAGATGCCTCCGGCTTTCTCACCCTCATTCTGTGGAACCGTCACACCGGACAACGGATCGATGTTGCCCGTTTCAAAGACGGCGTGACTACTGATGATAGCGACGCCAAATGCGACCTGCACCCCCGCTGGAACAGGGACGAGACGCAAATCGCGGTCGATTATTGTGTCGGCGGATTGCGCGGTATCGCGGTGATTGATGTCAGCGATCTGGTAGGCGCCAAAACATGAAAATCAGCGTCGTCACCAATGCTTTCAACCAGGGAAAATATCTCGCTGCCGCTGCCGAAAGCGTTCTCGGACAAGCGGGCGTGGAGGTGGAGTATATCATCGTCGAACCGGGTTCGACCGATGAAACACCGCAGGTGCTGGAAGCGCTGTCCCGGCGCTATCCCGGCAAGTTCACGCTTGTGTCAGATCCGGATGACGGCCCCTCCGATGGCTTGAACAAGGGTTTTGCCCAGGCCTCGGGCGACTGGTTCATCTATCTCAATGCCGATGATGTGTTTTTGCCCGGTGCTTTCGCAGAAGCTGCCCGACATATGCGCGCACATCCAGATGCGGGGTCGGTTCTGGGTAACGGATATATTATCGACGATGATGGGCATTATATACGGCGCGCTGTGTCCACGCGGTTTACAGCGCGGCGATTTGTACAGGGGACGGCTTTCGCACTCCAGCAATCGACCTTCTACCGCGCGAAAGTGTTCCGTCAGATTGGTGGATTCAACCTTGCTAACTCGACCAGCTGGGACGCGGAATTGCTGATCGATATGGACCGCGCCGGGTTCGATCTGGTCAATGCCTCTGGATACTGGTCGCTGTTCCGGATGCAGCCGAATTCCATCACTGTCAGCCAGCGTTTTGCCGATGAGAGTTTGCGAACGCATGAACGCTATTTCCTCGAAGAGATGGGCCGGGAGCGAACGGCCAGCGATCTTCGTTTGAAGAAAGTCCGGCAGCAATTGAGTCGCTTGGCTGATCCGGCTGGAACGGCAATGCGGCTGCGCGATGCGGTATTTACGTCCAACCGCGTTTTCAAAGAGGCTCAAGCGCCTGAATGGGCACGCGCCCTATCATGAATGGCGCGATTGCTTTCGTGTGGGACAATTTTGGCCCCTTGCATGTCGACCGTTGCAATGCTGTCGCCGGGGATCTCGCGGAAAGCACCGTCTACGGTATCGAACTATTTGCCCGCAGCCAGCTTTATGACTGGCACCAACCCGAAGCGACGCGCTTCAAGAAGGCTACCTTGTTTGCGCAAGGTAGCTGGAATTCTGTCGGTGCCCTGTCGCTGGGCCGCGCCATCGCCAATGCTATTCTGGAACGAAATTGCTCATCCGCATTTCTGGCGCATTACGATCAGCTGGCGATCCTTTACGCCGCCATCCGCTTGCGGGCGAAGGGTGTTGCGGTGTTCACGATGGGGTGCTCCAAATTTGACGATGCCCCGCGGAAAGGCTGGCGCGAATGGGTTAAGCGACAATTCCTCCAACCCTATCAGGGTGCGATTGGTTCGCATGATCGTTCAACCGATTACTGGAAGCTGCTCGGCTTGTCCGGGGATCGAATCTTCGGGGGCTACAACACAGTCGATCAGACACGCATCCGTGCACTGGCTGCGGCCGGCGGCGCGGGTGAAGCAGCTTTTGCGGACCGCCCCTTTCTGGCTGTAGCACGCCTGATTTGGGAGAAGAACCTGCCCGGATTGTTGCGCGCCTATGCCGACTATCGCCAACAAGCGGAAGGGCCGCGCCGGTTGGTAATTGCCGGCTCGGGACCGCTCGAAAGCGTGCTCAAAACACAGGCGGAAAAGCTTGGAATTGCGCGGCACGTTGACTGGCTTGGTTTCGTCCAGACCGAACAGGTTGCGCCGCTCATGCGCAATGCTTTGTGTTTATGCTTGCCGAGTGTTTCGGAGACATTCGGCAATGTCGTACCTGAAGCACTCGCAGTCGAGCTGCCTGTACTGATTAGTGCCCAATGCGGTGCTGCCGACCGGTTGGTAGAGCATGGTAGAAACGGTTTCATCTTCCCGCCGGATGATCACGATGCGCTGGTCCGGGTTATGATCGAGATCGGCCGGGACGAGGAACAGTGGCAGAAATTCCGTGCGCGTTCGGCAGAGCTGGCCCCGCTAGGCGACACACGCCAATTTGCAGCGTCGGTACGGGCGCTGACGGGCTAGCTGCGTTCCCCGATCTGTTTGGCCGGATTGCCACCCCATATGGTTCCGGCGGGCACATCACTGACCACGCAGGCGCGCGCGGCGACAACCGCATTGCTGCCAATCGTGACGCCGGGCCCGATATAAGCCTCGGCAGCAATCCAGCTACCGCGTCCGATCGAAATGGGTGCGGTGACGAGTTGAAAATGCGGGTCGCGGGTATCGTGACTACCGGTGCACAGGAAAGCGCGTTGCGAAATAATTGCGCTTTCACCAATATTGACGGGCGCCATATTGTAGCATTCCACGCCGGGGCCCAAAGTTGCGTTGCTTGCCATAGTCAGATGCCGGGGCAACCAGACGCGGGCGCTTGCGTAGATATGCGCCCCGGCCCCGATCTTCGCGCCAAATATGCGCAGCAGGACACGTCGCCAGCCCTTACCTACAGGCGGCGGAACGGCCCGGGCGAACAGAAACCACACTATCCGCCAAACACCACGCTCCAAACGGTTTGCGAGCGAGAAACTCGGGCCGCCGGTTACAGGTTTACTGCGCGATGCATCGAGAGGTGCGTTGCTCACGGCTTTGTAATCTCGACCATGTCGAGTGTTACCAATGTTTCGGCACCAGCTTTCGCCAACAGGGAAAGTTCCGCAATCCGGCATTGTTCGGGTATCGTGAAGATCGACTCGCCAATCGCGACCGTTGCAAGTTCGCCGAGTTCAAGCTTGCCCGAGCTCTGGCAATTGATCTGCCATGTAAAGCCGTCACCACCTTTACCCCTCGCTCGCAAGGTCCATGCGCCGGGTTCAGCGATGAATTTCTGCGACAGAACCGGACCAGCGTTGGCTCCCGTCGGCTCGATCAAGAGGTTGCCCGATGCGGACTTTGCCAGAAGCGCGGGTGCTGCGTTGGGATAGACCCATTCACCCGTCAGACCTGCCCTTGCCGGGTCAAACGCGGCAAAGCCGGTATCAAATACAAGACTGCCTTCGCCATTGAGGGCGCTATTCATCGAGCGTGTAACAGGGATCAGCAGATCTTCCATACTGGCGGCAGCGAAGCCAATAGCCGCATCTTGGACCATCTGCCGCTGCCAGGCACCGTCTTCCGGATCAATGCTGGCAAGCAGCGCAGCGCGTGCTTCGCCAATCGATCTCGATTTCGGGACGGAGCGGAAATAGCTCTGCCACCATGCACCATCATTGCGGGCCTTGGCGCGGAAGCCGAGTTCGCGCAGCCCGCCTTCGACCAGAAGCAAGCGATCGGTCAATTCCAGCACGGGTTCAGCGCCGAACACGCGTCCCGTCGCGTCGATCCTTTGTGCGGCGATATCGGGCCTGCCTTCGCTCAACCCGCGTTCAATCAAGGCCAGATTGGTCGGCCCGTCGCGCCATCCCAACGCGGCGGCAAGATTCAGGATTGCGAGCTGTTCCTCTGGCTGACGGGCGGAAGAAGAGGTCGCCAGCGCAAATTGATCCAGCGGCATTGCGGCAACAGCGCGCTTCGCAAAGAATGCCGCGTTCGATGGGGCACCGTCCTTCACGGCACGGGCAGTAGCTAGACGCTGCGCGGTATTGTCCAGCGGATTAACCCTGGCGATCGTTTCAGGGCTGCGCGCAGCCATTGCTTGCGAAAGAAACGTGGCGCCACTGACACTGGCAAATGCCGCCGTCGCAAGACCGGCCAGCAGCTTACGCATCAAGCATTTTCCCGTCCGTACGAGTAATAATAGCCATATTCATAGCCATAGCCGGAATTCTTCGGATCGAACTTGTTCAGGACAGCGCCGTCGATCTGGATGCCGTTATCCCGCAAGCGCCGGATTGCGGTGTTTGCCCGCCCATGTGTGGCTCGGCCCGCTTCGGTGACGAAAACAAGATGCTCCAGCCGTTGGGCCAGCAGGACTGTATCAGCCAGCCCGAGCACGGGGGGACCGTCGAAAATCACTACGTCATAAGCCGCAGTCACTGCATCGCGGAATTCTTCGAAGCTGGCGCTGGACAGCAATTCGGGCACCGAAGGCGGTAGCGGGCCCGACGGGATCAGATCGAGGTTGTCCTGTGCATGATAAATAACTTCCTGCCAGCTATTCTGCCGGGTCAGGACATTGGTTAGGCCCATTTCGCGCGAGGTCCGGAAAATCTGGTGCTGTGACGGGCGTCGCAGATCGCTATCCACGACCAGCACCGATTTGCCGGCGCGCGCCATACTGCGGGCGATGCCGTAGGCGACCAGGCTTTTGCCCTCGGATTGCTGGCTGCTGGTGACGAGCAAAGTACTCAGTCCTTCGGTAGAGAGCAGCGCCAGCGAAGTGCGCAAAGCGGCGAAGGATTCGGATGCTCCGGACTTCGGTTCTTCCAATTCCGAGACAATGTCTTCATCGCTATCCAGTTTGGGCACCGTGCCAAGGAATGGCAAGCGCAGACGGTCGGTCACATCTTCAGGTGTCCGCGCCGCATCGTCGATAAACTCGCGCAGGATAATGTAGATGCCTGCCAGCAAGATACCGCTGATCAGGGCAAGAGCGAGATTGAACAACGGATTGGGCCAATAGGGGCCACCGGGAACTTTTGCCTCGTCGATCAGGGATATGTTGTTGGTCGACACCCCGGCCGAGGCGCTGACTTCCTTGAAACGTTGCAGAAGCGCGTCATACATTTCGCGGTTGGTGCCGGTTTCCCGTTCCAGAATATTGTACTGGATGCGTTTGGACTGCTCCGCCGAAGTGCCTGCGCGTAACGAGCGGACTTGCGCGGCCAGACGCTGTTCGTTGCGTAAGGCGGCCTGATATTGTTGTCTCAACGATCCGCGCACATCCGAAACGGCACCGGATAGTTGCCGGTCGATACCTACCAGTTTCTGCTGGTATTGCTGCATCACCGGATGTTCGGACTTATACCGATCGGCGTCTCGCGCCATATCAGCGGCAATGGCAGCGCGCTCTTTTTGCAGGTTCTGGATATAGCCATTATCCTGCACATCGGGGATGGCAAAGGCGCTGCCACCTTGTGCCACGCGGTAGCGCTCTTCGGCTGCAATCCGCTGCGTACGGGCGATGTTCAGCGCGGTGTTCGCTTCCAGAAGGTTGGTCTGGACCAGCGATACGCTGCCATCGCGGTCGCCGGGTTCGGGCAGATCGACCAACCCGTTCTGCCGCGCATAATCGACCTGCTCACGCTCGCTTGCTTCGAGGCGATCCTTGGCGATTTCGAGCTGCTGCTCCAGATATTCGCGGGCATAGGACGAGCTATCGAATTTCCGCTGCAGATTGGCGGTGATGAAGCTGTCGACATAGGCATTGGCGATGGTCGCGGCATAGGTGGCATCCGGACTGCTGAAGGATACGTCCACGATCCGGCTGTAGCGCGGCAGTTCCGCTTCGACATTGGCCTGAAGGCTTGCCGCAATCCTGTCCTTGCGGGTGTTGGCCATAGTCTTGCCCGGCGCGGCCACTTCGGGCGCTGGCAGGTTCATCCGGTCAAAATAGGTATCATCCTTGGCGAGATTTAACCGGTCCACCACTTTCTCTGCCATGCCCCGGCTGAGCAGAACATCAAGCTGCGTCTGGAGGAAGCGTTCCACATCCCATTCCACCGGAGGCATGGTCGCGTCTTCGTCCAGCACTTCGTTGACCTGGCTGTCGATCTGGATTGTGGCCGAGGCTTTGTAGATCGGCGTGGCGGATAGCGTGACGATCATGCCAAGGATTAGAGCTCCGGCAAGCAATGCGATGGCGACGAAACGGTTGCGGTAGAGCGCGCTGGCAATCCGGCGCATATCGATGCCGAGCGAAGGCATGCTTTCGGTATAGCCGTAGCTCTCGGTAGGATGTCCGCCCGCTTGATCGGATGCGTTGATTCCGGCCATCAGTTGAACGGCCTGAAGATGCTGATCAATGGCGCTGCGGTCAGCGCATCGCGGTAAAGCTGTTTCATATTGTCAGTGCCAACAATCACCTGATCGCCGGGCAGAATCTCGACATCGGGCGCGGCGCCTGCGCTGATCGCGCCCATATCGAACAGGGCACCAACGCGCTCTCCTCCGACACGGCGGAAGACAACAACTTGCCGGAACTTGGCCACATTTGTCGGCCCTTCTGCCAGTGCGACAGCATCGATCAGCGAAATCCGGCTCGGCATGTCATACACGCCCGGTTTGGTGACAGCGCCCGTGACAGTAACGCGGCTCAAGGCTGCTTGCGTAATGGCAACCGTTACGCTGGGATTGACGAGAAAGCGGGCACGGTACCGGCTTTCCAGATTTCGGGCGAATTCAGCTGCGGTCATTCCTGACGCGGGGACCGACCCCAGCAGAGGGACTTGCACTTCACCATTGGAATCGACGATTGCCTTTTCAAGCGACAAGTCCGGCTCGCGAAACACCGATATGCTTAGTTGGTCATTGGGGCCGATGGTCGAACGGCGCGGAGACACTACATCGCCAACGGGAACGACGGCGTAAGCATCGACGCCCGCTGGCAGCGCGGGTGCCGCGCCGCCGACGCAGCCTGCGAGCAGGTATGCCAGAACTGACACTCCACACGCTTTGCAAATGGATGTGATATTCATCCTGATACTTCCACGACCGCAAATACGCGCAAGTATTAACCCTGATTGGCGTGGTGGCGCAACGTCCGGATGCCGCTTTGCGCGATGCCTGTGCACAAACCGAAGATCACGGCGAGCGTGCCTGTCCGCAAGGGAAAATCAACGGCGGAATGGATCAGCAGTACCAGGGCAACACCCCATGCCGCCCATACCAGCGCTGATGCGCGGCTTTGCAGTATGTTCCAGCCCATGACTGCCATCGCGATCACCGCCGCGCATCCGGTTATCACGCCGGGCAAGCCGCCTTCCAGCGCCAATTGTAAAAAGTCGTTATGTGCAGCCACGACATAGCGCGCCTCCATCATGTCGAGGTTTTCATAGGCCATATAGACGGGCACGAAGCTCCCGTAACCCGATCCGAACGGCCACATGGCGCGCGTGGCAACCATGCTGTCCCGCGCCATGGTGATCCGCTGATCGTCTGCGGCAATTCCAAAGCGGGCGAATATGTCGGTGAAGGCGGGAATGAACAGCAGTCCTATACCTGCGCCGATTGCGCCAAGCACCAGCAACCGGGCAAGCCCTTTACGTGGCCGCCAGATGGCAACAAGCGCCGCGACTGCGGCAGGCGCTGCCAAGGCAATTCCCGCGCGCGACGTCGTTGCGATGACTGCGAATACCAGCAAGGCAATGGCGGCTGTGGCCAGCGCCTTTTGCGCACTGCTGCGTTTGTGCGGCAGCAGTGCAATCATCAGCAGGATACCTGCGACCAGCAGATCGGCATGGTGATTGCGGTTGGCGAACAGGCCCAGCGCAGCGCCAACATGCTCGGTCTGATAGATGGTCAGTGCACCGGTGGTTCGTTGGAGAAAGCCGATGACGGCGCTGAACAGTGCGAAGCCTGCCACCAGAGCCAAAAGTCGTTTCTGCGCTCCGCCATCAAGCCGTGTTGCTCCGATGTGCATTGCAATCGGCGCGATGCAAGTAAGTAGAGCGGCGAGCGCCGCAAAGGGGTTCAAGGCGAGTGGCCTCCAGCCCAGTTCGTTACCCGATGCCAGCAACGCCGATGCCGCCAGCTCGCGCCCCGGCAGGCTAGTCCATATTGCTGGCGGCAGGGGCACAAGTTGGAGCATCGCCAGAGCCAGCAGGGCTATGGCAAGCTTACCCGTCCACGCCATTGGTGCATCCGGTCTCCGCACCAACAGAAGGTAAATCACCGGCAGGCTCGCCAGCAGAATGGTCAGCTCGTTGAAAGGACGTGCAGTCCCGCCCGCAAGCAAAGCAACGCCGAGCAATAGAGCTACTGCGCCAAACATCGCCTTGCGGGATACATTAGAGCGGCCGCTCATGTGCGATCCTTCATGAAGCTGTCGAATACAGTCTTCACGCCTTCTTCAAGAGGGATGGTTGCATTCCAGCCCATCGCGGAAATCCGGCTGGAGTCGAGCAATTTGCGGGGTGTTCCATCGGGCTGCGAGCGATCGGTCAGTACCTCGCCTGTCAGGCCAGCGACTTGCATCACCAAACGCGCAAGGTCAGCAATGGAAATCTCCTGCCCGCTACCGACATTGATATGCCGCCCGGCGGAATAGTTCTTGAGCAGAAATACCAGCGCGTCAGCCAGATCATCGACATGGAGAAATTCGCGCAGAGGCGTGCCCGAGCCCCAGATGCGCAGATTTTGTTCACCTGACTGTTTCGCATCCGCTGCCTTGCGGATCAGCGCGGGAAGGACGTGGCTGGTTTCCGGATCGTAATTATCGCCGGGACCATACAGATTGGTCGGCATGGCGGAAATGAAGTCACAGCCATGCTGCTTGCGATAAGCCTGGCACAGCTTGATCCCGGCGATTTTGGCGATGGCGTACCATTCATTGGTCGGCTCCAGTGGACCGGTCAGCAACTGGTCCTCGCCAATGGGTTGCTCGGCGAATTTTGGATAGATGCAACTTGATCCGAGGAACAACAGCTTGCTGGCATGGTGTTCATGCGCCGCGCCGATCACATTGGACTGGATTAGCAGATTGTCCTGCAGGAAATCCGCCGGGAAGTTGTCATTGGCTTTGATCCCGCCGACTTTGGCAGCGGCCAGGATGACTGCGTCGGGGGTGTTGGCGGCAAACCATGCGCGCACTGCCGGTTGATCGCGCAAATCCAGATCGGACCGTTCGGCGGTCAGGCATTCGCAATCCTCACGCTCCAGTCTGCGCAGCAAAGCCGAGCCGACCATCCCGCGATGACCCGCCACGAAAATCCGTTTGCCCGTCAGATCAAACGACACTGTGCGCTCCTCTCTTGCGCATCATGACGAGCGTTGCTTCTATCCGCAAACATCGCTGGCATTGCTCATGTGGACGGTTTGACCATGCGCACTGCCTTGCCAACCAGCGCAATGACCTCACTCACGGGAGGTTTGGCCAAGTCGACGAGAAAACGCCCGAGGTCTATATCGAGCAAGCGAAGGGTCATGGGCAATGCAATTGCGACCATCGCCAGCTCTATCACCATGAGAACCGATGCCATGGCCGCGAGGCCGGATGTTTCGGCAAGCCAGACCATCGCCAGCAATCCGGCACAGCTTACTACAAGATAGCTCCATGCCAGAGGTCTGTGCCGGTTCGTGCCCATCCGGATGGTCGCTACGACTGACCACAGCGCTTCCGCCAGAGTTGCACCCAGAAGCACCGCGAAAAGGGTCGGTGCAAAAGAAATGTTGCCGCCGGTCCAAAGGGTAAAGATTGCAGCGCCGGCTACGAACAACACGCCGGCCAGGATCAAAGCGCTCCACACTGTGATCCGCGAAGCGGTTGTCACTATCGCGCCCAGCTCCTTCCGGTTGTTCTGGATCAATCCCGCCTCCGCCCTCAGCGGGACAGTGACCAGTTGCACGGCTTGCGAGACCAAGCGGGACAATGTCCGGTGGGTCGCGAAAAGGGCGACTGCTGCTGCGCCATAGGTCAGGCCCACGACGACGATGGCCCCTTGCAAGACCAGCGATTGCGCCAGCGGGAAAAGCATGAACTCCAGACCGCCAATCACGAATTCCCGCAACGGTTCAGAACGTTTACGCAGTATGTTCCAGCTTGGCGCCAGCTCCGCACGGTGCAGCAAGACGCACTGCCATCCATATTCCAGAATACGGCTGACAAGCAGGATCGCCGCAAGGGCGATTGGCCCGGCATCAAGCAAGGTGACGGCCACAAATGCAGCGCCCAGCCTGGCAAAGGCGCCCACCGCGCGGACCATCAAGCCTTGCGGCAACAATTTGCGGGCACGCAGTCCGGCAATTAGTGCCAATGAATTCTGGGAGACCAACGTTGCGGCGATCAGCAGGACAAATATGGCTTGCGCTTCGCTGCCACCGATCTGCTGCAGATCAAGCCACTGTGCGATCGGGGCAACCGCAGCCAGCCCGGCAAGAAGCAGAAACAGCAGCGCGGACCACAGAAGAAAGGCAGAGGAATAATCAGCGAAGAACCGTCTAACACCTGTTTCGTCCTGCTCGCTTGCACGCCGCGCTAGCTCGTTGGAGCCAGACTGGACCACGCCAAAATCGAGCAATGCGATGTAAACCGGAATTGCGGCAATGAGCATCCACTCGCCGAACAGTTCGACCGACCATGCCGCCAGCAAAACGGGCACCAGTAGCAATTGCTCCATCAATCGAGCGGCAAGGCTCAGCCCGCCCGCTCCGGTCGATTTCAGCAAACGGTTCCTGACCGTGCTCATGTCTCGGTTACCGCGGCAGACACACGATTTCTCCGTGCAAACGGCTGTCCGGCGCGCGGCGTGGATCGGCGACATCCCTGATGTCATAGTCGCGCTCGCGCAGCCATTGCAGGATGGCATCGGGCGTCGTGCCGAATTGGTCGAGCAAGTCTCCGGCCAGTTCACAGAGAATTACCGGGCGGTGTTTGGCGATAGTGCGCCCGGCTCCGTGTAGCACGCTCATTTCCGCACCTTCGACATCGATCTTCACCAGTGCAGGCGACAGATCTAAATCCTCAACCAGATTGTCTAAAGTTTCGATTTTGGTTGGCTGGGTCTGCGCCGGTTCATCTGCGACCGAGGCATGGCGGATCGGCGCAAGCGAGGCATATTCTTCTTTCCCGTCGATCTGATGAAGATCGGCTTCCCCTGCGTGATCAGAAAGCGCGCCGTGGAACAGCGTTACACGATCCGACACGCGATTGAGATCGATATTGCGCTGCAAGCGGGCAAAAGCGCTACCGGACGGCTCGACGGCCAACACGCGGCCCTGCCGCATAAGCCTGGCCGCCAACACGCTGAAGAAACCGATATTGGCGCCGACATCCACCATATCGCGGTCCGGGTCCACATGCTCGCGGATCAGCGCGCCGACTTCGGGTTCGTAGCGATTGTGCAACATGACACGGCGAAACAGATGCGAGGTTGGCGGGCACCAGAACTGACCATCGAATTCCGGCATATCGAGCTTCACATCATCGGCAATACGCTGCGCCGCTGTTTGTGCCACTTGCAGGCCCGGGGCGGAGCGCCAATCGATAAGCTTTCGCCGCATGGATACCGGTGCGGACAGCACGGCTCGAACTGCCGGATTGCGCGCATGAAGCGCTTTTAACTGCCGGATAAGCGTGCCGTCGCCGCGCCCACTCATCGTGCTACTCTGCACGCGGGGGTGCAGGATTGCGCAGGCGTTCAAGATCGGCGGCAACCATCTCGCGGGCGAGTTCACGCACTTCGGTCTCGTGCTTCCAGCCTAGTTTCTGATGTGCCTTGCCGGGATCGCCGATTAGCAAATCCACTTCGGTCGGGCGGAAATAGCGTGGATCGACTTCGATCAGAACCTTACCGCTCGATTGGCAATAGGCCTTCTCCTCTGCGCCCTCGCCGCGAAATTCGACCGGAATGCCTGCATCTTCAAACGCCCAGCGCGCAAAATCGCGCACGGTGGTCGTCTGGCCTGTCGCCAGCACATAGTCGTCGGGCTCATCCTGTTGCAGCATCAGCCACATGCCGCGCACATATTCCTTGGCGTGGCCCCAATCGCGGCTGGCGTCGAGATTGCCCAGATACAGTGTGTCCTGCTGCCCTTCGGCAATTGCTGCGGCCGCGCGGGTGATCTTGCGCGTAACGAATGTTTCTCCGCGCAGGGGGCTTTCGTGGTTGAACAGGATACCGTTTGAGGCGTGCATGCCGTAGGCCTCGCGGTAATTGACCGTGATCCAATAGGCATAGAGCTTTGCCGCTGCATAGGGACTGCGCGGATAGAATGGCGTGCTTTCGCGCTGCGGCACTTCCTGTACCGCACCATAGAGTTCGCTGGTCGATGCCTGATAAAACCGGCAGCTTTTCTCCATGCCGAGAATACGGATCGCCTCGAGTAGGCGTAGGGCACCCATACCATCGGAATTGGCGGTATATTCGGGCGTTTCGAAACTCACCTGCACATGGCTTTGCGCCGCCAGATTGTAGATTTCGTGAGGCTGTGTTTCCTGCACGATGCGGATCAGATTGGTCGCATCGGTCATGTCGCCATAATGCAGGATCAGCCGCGGATCAGGCTCGTGCGGGTCCTGATAAATATCTTCGATCCGGCCCGTATTGAAGGAAGACGAACGCCGCTTGATGCCGTGGACCTGATAGCCTTTATCGAGCAGCAATTGCGCCAGATAGGCGCCGTCCTGACCGGTGATGCCGGTTACCAGCGCACGTTTTGTTGGCTCGCCCATTTTCACGTCCCGTCTTTATGCATCTGGCCTACCAAATCTGCGAGGCGGGGCAAGTTAGCGCGCCTATGGAGATGGTGAAAGCCATTGCCCGATACGAGCTTTGCGTTGTGCCGTTTCGTGCAGATCGCGGCGCCCCAGATTAGCGGCGAGCGCCCTGCTGCGTCTGCCAAACCAGCTTGCCCACCCCTCTGGACTGGATTCAGGCACACCATGGCTGGCGCGTTGCTTTCCCTTTGCGCGTTGCCACAATTGTCGGGCAGCTCCCAAAGCTCCCGACTTTTCTCTGGTTTCGGACAATTCGGCCAAAAGCCCTGTATCTTCCTTGATCGCGAGATCCTGCACCAGCAATGCCTCGCAATCATCGACCAGCTCGGGAGCGACGGGGATCGGGATGTGCAGTTGCATACCGGTTTTGATCCAGCGCTCGACCAGAGCCATCGTCAGCGCTGCTCCCTCCAGCCACCCGCCCTGTTCGGCATCGCGCCAAAAATTGGCCATGGAAACATCGTTTCGTTCCAGCAGATATTTGATGTCGAACAGCACCAGCGGACCTACATCGAAGCGGTGGCTATAGGCGGCGTGGATGACCAGATGCATCAACATGTGCTGCGCATCGGGGTATCGGCAGGGATCGCCCGGTGCGGCGGCTTTGGCTTTTTTCAGGATGAGTGAATCCTGTAATGCCGGCATTGGCCAAGCTGTGCCGATTGCCGGTTCCCATGCATGCATGTGGATTTCGAACTCGACACCCATGGGCGATGTGAGTGGTGGCAAATGTTTTGCCGAGCCAATCATCGCCTCGGGACGTTGCGCGGAACCTTCACGCTGGATGAAGCCGTGATCTTGGAGGTGGCGGAATGCCGCGAGAGCCTGATCCTCGCGCACGAGCAAGTCCACATCGCGCACAGGCCGTTCGGCAGCTTCGGGATATGCGTACCACGCGAGCCATGATCCCTTGAGAGCGACGGATTCGATGCCCTGCGCCCGCAGCATTTCCGTTGTCGAGAAAAGTTCAGCGCGATGCGCCAGAACCTCAAGCGCACTGGTTCGGTGCGCGGCGCGAATCATGTCTCTATGTTGTTGCGGAACGACGGCAATCATCTCACCGCGTTCCAGGCGCGCATGCATCAGCGGCAGCAGGCGGTGCTGGTCGGCAATCCGGAGGACCTCCGCCCATTCATCCTCCGACAATTCGGAAAGATGCTTTTGGTGGCCCTCATGGCCGAGCAGGCGGAGCAGAATGTGACCCGGCATTTCTTGTCGGGTGCGGCTCATGACCAGGCGCTGCTCAATCCTGAGGAACGGTAAAGCTGCCCGTCACACGGCCGCTGGAGTTTCTCTCACCCACTTCACCGCTAACCGAGGATGAACCGCTGGCGCGGCCATCAACGCTCGATACACCTGTGGCGAGATCGATCACCAGACGCCCACCATTCAGCGTATCGCTGCCACGGCGCAGACGCACATTGCCCGCCATGGTAATGATTCTGCGATTGAAATCGTACACAGCAACATCACCGCTGGCTGCCTCGTTGCCGCGCGTCACCTGAACCCCTCCGGTTGCAGTCATGCGCTGGATTTCCAGTCCGCCAGTGTCGGTATAATTGATGAGCATTCGGTTGGAACGCACGGTCAGACCAGCCTGCTTCAGGATCACACTCCCGGACAGTGCGATGCGGTTCTGCCGGTCCTGCAATTCGATCCGCCCGGCGTCATAACTGACGGGCGCTTTGGAATTGTGCGAAGCAATCGATTGCGCGGAAAGCTGCATACCGCCCATGGCTAGCAAAGTGGCGGTGAAGCCGATCGCGGCATATTGCGCAGCGGATTTCAATGTTGGTTTTGTCATGGCATTCTCAACTTGCCCGGGACCATCCGGAGCTTTGCATTTCCATCAAGCACGATTGTGCGTTCGGCCAGATCGACTTCAAGGCGGTTGGCGGAAAATGTGCCGGCGGGAATTGCACCCTCGACCCCGTTTTCGCCGCGCATTTGTTTCGTCTCCAGGTCGATAGACACCCCGCGTGTCATCATCCGGTACCCGTCAGCGGCCAGCAAATTGACCTCTCCCGGAACGGAAACGACTTCCTCGTCGATGTTATAGGCGCCGCCGAGGGCGCTCAATTTGGCCGGGCCAGCGGGCAGCAAAATGCGTGCGACCAGATCGCTCATTCTGACGATGCCTTCCGCACTGGATTGCTGCACAGCTTCGCCGGCAGTTAGCGAAAACGGCTGTCCGTCATCATCCTGTCCGCGATAGAGCGCATTATCGACCCGCAAGCGTTCGTCGATCACGGCGACCTTATTACGGTCCAGCAGAAAGCTGATCTCTCCGCGTGGCGACAAAGGGGTAATCACCATCAGCGCGGCAAGTACACCGACACCCATGGGCAGGACCTTGCCCAAAAACGCCACCAGCTTGTCATGCGAACCACCCGGAGTCGCGAAATGCTGCCGCGCGTTGCGCAGCTGCTTGGCTTCTGCCGTCTCGATCCTTCTCTGCTGGCCCATGATGGCGAAGTGGCGGTGCCTTCCTTAAGCGTGGCTGAAAATGTCGTGGTCCGCCCAACCGGCAATGTCGAGCCGGGCGCGGGTGGGCAGGAAATCGAAGCAGGCCTGCGCCATATCGGTCCGGCCCTCGCGCTCAAGCCGTTCGACCATCACCTCGTGAAGGCGATGCAAATAGCGGACATCGGATGCGGCATAATCGCGCTGCGCTTCGTTGATTTCCGGAGCGCCCCAGTCTGAGCTTTGCTGTGCCTTTGAAATTTCTCCGCCAAGCAATTCGACAACCAGATTCTTGAGGCCATGCCGGTCCGTATAGGTGCGGGTCATCTTGCTAGCGATTTTGGTGCAGAAGACTGGGCTGGCTTCGACGCCGAGATAATATTCGATGGCCGCCAGATCGAAGCGGGCAAAATGGTACAGTTTCAGACGGCTTTTGTCGGCCAGAACGGCTTTCAGATTGGGCGCATCGTAGGAACTGCCTACTTTGAAGCGGACTAGATGCTCGTCTCCCTTGCCATCGCTGATCTGCACGACACACAATCGGTCGCGAGCTGTGATCAGCCCCATGGTTTCGGTGTCCACTGCCACAGGACCGGGAGCCAATACGCCTTCGGGAAGGTCTTCTTCGTGAAAATAAACTGCCATGCCCATGCCCTTAGTCCCATCGGGGATTAAGGGGAAGGGGTGGCTGGCAGCATATTGGTATCAGGTATAGCATTGCGGGATGTCTCAGGATGCGATCCCCGAAAGCTGGAAACCTGCA
>JAHDDJ010000133.1 GCA_020629385.1 Erythrobacter sp. | reverse complement strand
TCCGACGCGAAGGCCCAGTTCAGCTTGGTGTTGATCACCGCATCCAGATAGGCCGGGCGGGCATTCTGGTGATCGAGATAATAGGCGTGCTCCCACACATCGATGGTCAGCAACGGGTTGAAATCGCTGTCGGCCAGCGTGTCACCGTCATGCGTTTCCTCGATAGACAGTTTGCCATCTTTCTCGGCCAGCCAGACCCAGCCGCTGGCGAAGTGACCAACGCCGCGATCCGCGAGTTGCTTCTTCAGTTCGTCAACCGAACCGAACGCATCGTTGATCATCGCGGTAAGTTCGTCTGATGCAGCGGTCGAGTTTTCGGCCATCGAGTGCCAGTAGAACGCATGGTTCCAGCTTTGTGCGGAATTGTTGAAAAGGCCCTGGTTCGAACCGCGAGCCGCCGCAATCACTTCTTCCATCGACGCATCTGCATGGTCAGTGCCTTCAATCGCAGCATTGGTCTTGTCGATATAGGCCTTGTGGTGCTTGCCGTGGTGGAACGACAGGGTGTGCGCCGAAACCGCTGGTTCAAGCGCGGTGTCTGCATAAGGCAGTGCGGGAAGTTCAAAAGCCATGATGGGTTCCTTGAATTACTGGTGAAAAGGATTGGTCGCTCTCATAACGCTTTTGGAGCGATTAGGTTGCAAATTTTTCACATGCGGAACCGGTGCTATGGTTTGTCCGCCCGGTCAACTGTCGAGGCTACGGCGACATTCATCGTCACATTGGCCAAGGTCCGCATGATATCGGGGAGCATCTCCACCGCCACAAGAATCGCCAAAGGCTCCACCGGAACACCCATTGCCAATGCGATGGGGCCAATCGAAACGACGAAACTTATCGAACCGGGCAGGCTTACCGAACCGACGCTGATGATCAGCGCGACCGCGATACCACCCAGCATCACCGGCACAGACAATTCCATGCCGGCCAGCGTCGCGACGTAGATAGCGACCGCCATATTCATCGCCGGACTGGTCGCGCGGAAAATGGCGACAGCCAGCGGCAGGACAAAGTCGGATGTGGTCTCCTTGATACCCAACCGCCGTGCACTGGCCAGCATTGCGGGCAGACTGGCGAGCGAGCTTTGCGTCGAAATGGCCACCGCCTGCGAGGGTACCATCTCCCTCGCAAAGGCAAGGGGTGACATGCGCCCACCAACAATGGCGAGAATATACGCTCCGATCAATACGACCCCGCCCATCGCGGATACAACGAGAATGTAATGCGCCAGCGCGCCAAACGCTTCTCCGCCGCTGCGCGCAGCAACACCAATGGCCAGTGCAAAGACACCGACCGGAGCAACCCACAGCACCCAGCCGATAATCGTCAGCATGGCATTGGCCAGCGCATGGAAAAAGCCGATCAGCGTGTCTTTCTGCTCCACCGGCAAGCGCGAAATCGCGATGGCCAGCATGGCAAAGAAGATCGTCAGCGGGAGCATCGCCGTTTCTGCTGCTGCCGCAATCATATTGGGAGCGATCAGCGATTCCAGAAAAGCCCAGATCTCAGGCACCTGTTGTTCACCAACATCGTTTGCAGCCAGCATCGCCGATGCTGCCTCGGGAATGGGAAACGCCTTGAGCAGCATCGGCATAAAGATGACAGTTGCGAGACCGCTGAGGATCAGCACGCCGAATACCAGCGTCAGCATCCGGCGGGCCGTCGCCCCTGCTCTGGCTGCCTGCGCCATTTGCGAGATACCCAGCACCAACAGAGCTGCAACCAGAGGAATGATCGTCATCTGGAGCGCGCGCAGCCATAACTTGCCGACCAGCGCGACCGGCTTGGCAATGGCCTCCATGACGGCGCTGTCGGCGAGCAACAGCCCGACGAGCAGACCGCCGATCAAACCGCCGAAGGTCCACCAAACCGGCAGCTTGATATTGACCAGTTCAAGTGGCTCTTTTGTAAGTTCTTTCAAAATCCTGCCCTCTATCGGCTGCCTGCCCTTTTCTTTCGGGCCTAATCGCGCCAGAAGCCGCTGGCAATTCTGCCTGCGTGATTTATCCTGCGCAGGCGCGTATATTTTTTGGGGACTGGCAACATAATGGCACGCAAATTCTTCGGCACGGACGGTATTCGCGGTCGGACCAACGCAGGCGTGATGACTGCCGAAATCGCCATGCGCGTTGGCCAGGCAGCAGGCCGACACTTTATGCGCGGCGACCACCGCCACCGTGTGGTCATCGGGAAAGATACGCGTCTGTCAGGCTATATGATGGAGAGCGCGCTGGTCGCAGGTTTTACCAGCGTGGGCATGGATGTGATCATGACCGGACCTCTGCCGACGCCGGCCATTGCCATGCTGACCCGCGAAATGCGCGCCGATATGGGCGTGATGATTTCGGCCAGCCACAACAAGTTCGAGGATAACGGGATCAAACTGTTCGGTCCTGACGGGTTCAAATTGTCCGATGAGGATGAGCTGGCCATCGAGGAAGCCATAATGGGCGAACAGGAATTGGTGGAAGCGCCGAAAGTCGGTCGCGCCCGCCGGATCGAGGATGCACGCGGCCGCTATATCCATGCAGTCAAACAATCGGTCAGCAGCGAAACCCGTTTTGACGGTCTGAAAGTGGTCGTCGATTGCGCCAATGGGGCGGCCTATCAGGTTGCGCCCTCCGCCATCTGGGAACTGGGCGCAGAAGTGATCACGCTGGGCGTCTCGCCCAACGGCACCAACATCAATGACGGCGTCGGCTCGACATCGCTCGATGCGCTGAAGGCCAAAGTGGTCGAGGAAGGCGCGCATGTCGGCATCGCGTTGGATGGCGACGCGGACCGGTTGATCGTCGTGGACGAGAAAGGCCAGACGGTCGATGGCGACCAGATCATGGCCCTGATTGCCACCCGGATGCATGAGCGCGGCGATCTGCGCGGCGGCGGGTTGGTGGCCACCGTGATGAGCAATCTCGGCCTCGAGCGGTATATGGAATCCAAGGGGCTCAAGCTCGAACGCGCCAAAGTGGGCGACCGCTATGTCCTCGAAAAAATGCGCGAAGGCGGCTTCAATGTCGGCGGCGAACAATCGGGCCACATGATCCTGTTCGATTACGGGACCACCGGCGATGGCACCACGGCAGCGTTGCGCGTGCTCGCCAGCCTTGTGCGTTCTGGCAAGAAAGCCAGCGAGCTGATGCATCTGTTTGATCCGGTGCCGCAACTGCTCAAGAATGTCCGGTATGAAGGCGGTGCTCCTTTAGAAAACGAAACCGTCAAAGCCGTGATCGCCGAAGCCGAGCAAGAACTGGAAGGAACCGGTCGCCTTGTCATCCGCGCTTCGGGTACCGAACCGGTTATCCGTGTCATGGCGGAGGGTGACGATGCCGCGCAGGTAGAACGCGTTGTCGACAGGATTTGCGACGCTGTACGGGATGCCGCCTGATGCTGGAAATGCGCCCTGACTGCGAACGGTGCGGCGCGGATACGCCTGCCAGCGCTGCGGGCGCGTTTATCTGTAGCTTCGAATGCACCTTTTGTGCAGCCTGTGCCGATGACCTTGACGATATCTGCCCCAATTGCGGCGGCGAATTGATGGATCGCCCGACACGGTCGAAGCACTTGCTGGAAAAGTACCCGGCCAGCACAGAGCGAAAATTCGCAGGATGACCGCCACCCCTCCCCGCATATTGTCTATTGCCGGATCGGACAGCTCTGGCGGCGCGGGGATACAGGCCGATATCAAAACCATCACCATGCTGGGCGGTTATGCGATGACCGCGATCACCGCTGTCACCGCGCAAAATACTGTGGGCGTACAGGCGGTCGAGATTTTGCCTGCGGACTTCATCAGCGAACAGATCGCGTCCTGCATGTCCGACATAGGCGTGGATGCGGTGAAGATAGGAATGCTGGGTTCGGCGGAGACTGCGCATCTGGTTGCCGACACTCTGGAGAGTTTCGAGGGTCCCGTCGTGTTCGATCCGGTGATGGTGGCCACCAGCGGCTCGGTTCTGGCGGATGCTGACACCATAGATGCCTTTGCCCGCCTGATGGACATGGCGACCTTGACCACTCCCAATATTACGGAATTGGAGGCGTTGGGCGGAGACGACGCCTTGCAGGAACGCGGTATCGCCTATCTCGCAAAGGGCGGCGATGCGGACAGTGACAACGCGGTCGACCGGCTTGTCAGGCCCGGTGAAGCAGATGTGGTCTGGTCTGCACCCAAGATTGCAACCCGGCACACGCATGGCACCGGCTGCACCTTGTCGAGCGCGGTTGCCACATTTCTTGGTTTCGGCTTACCACTCGATCAGGCGGTGGCGAGAGGCCGCGAATTTGTCCGCCTGAGCCTGCATGACGCGCCCGGTTTCGGTGCGCAGGCAGGACCGCTGGGCCATCAGGCGATACGCATGGACCTGACCGGCGAACCGCGTCTGAACCAGATCACGCTGGCTGTTGGCGATTATGAAGAGGCAGTGATCTTCTATCGCGCTATCGGACTGCATCTGATCGTCGACAGCCCTTCCAACGGCTATGCGCGTTTCGAGAGTCCGGGTGGCGCAACGCTGTCCATTTCCACCGGCCACGGCGAAACAGGCGGTGCCTCGGTCTATTTCGAATGCCTCGATGTTGACGCCTATGTGGAACATCTGCGCGGGCAAGGCATCACCTGCCCCCCGCCTGTCGATCAAAGCTGGAACTGGCGCGAATGCTGGATCAACGACCCGACCGGTAACCGTATCTGCTTCTACCAGGCCGGCGAAGACCGCCGGTATCCACCGTGGCGGGTTGGCTGAACGATGATGAAACCTGTCATCAGGGTAGATGGGCGCGCTGCCAATGCCTTTGAAGGTCAGGTCCTGCTGGATTGGTCAAAATTGCTGTGGAACGGTTCGATGTTGGTCGGTGCTGTTGGCGCGATCGGCTTGTTCAATTGGCCCGCCTTCGTTCTTTTCCTTGTGACGACGTGGTTTAGTCTGTTGATCGGCCATAGTGTCGGAATGCACCGGCTGATGATCCATCGCACATTCTCCAGCCCGCGCTGGTTCGAACGTGTGTTGATTTACGTCGGAACGCTGGTTGGTGTGGCAGGCCCATCGGGGATCATTGCGATCCACGACACCCGTGATTGGGCGCAAAGACAGCCGCTATGCCATGACTTCTTCGCGCATCGGCGCGGCTTTCTGCGCGATTTGACGTGGAATCTTGGATACCGGTTTGACTTTAAGCACCCACCAAAGATGACGATAGAATCGCACTTTGCTGATGATCGTTTCTATCGGTTCCTCGATGCGACGTGGCGCTGGCATCAATTACCGCTTGCGGTTTTGCTCTACGCACTCGGTGGTTGGTCTTTCGTCCTTTGGGGCATTTGTATGCGGGTGTTTGTTTCTGCCGCAGGACACTGGAGTGTTACCTATTTCTGCCACAATCCCGGACCGGGCAGATGGTGGGTTGAAGGCGCAGGAATACAAGCATCGAACCTGCCAGGCATGGGGCTGCTGACCTATGGCGAATGCTGGCACAATAACCACCACGCCTTCCCCGAGTCTGCGCGAATAGGGTTGGAGCCCGGTCAGACCGATCCGGGCTGGTGGTTCATCTGTCTGCTAAAGATGCTCGGCCTAGCCTATGATATTAGTCAGCCACGTCCGTCCGCCCTGCGC
>JAHDDJ010000132.1 GCA_020629385.1 Erythrobacter sp. | reverse complement strand
TTTGTGACCGGCCGCCGCAAAAAGTTCTGGAACAAGAATGTTGTAGCGCTGGGATTGGCTGCAGGGTTTATGGAGCCGCTGGAATCGACATCGATCCATCTTATCAACACGGGTATCAATAAGCTGGTGGCGTTGGCATCGCTTGATGGAATTACGCAGGCTCAGGAAGATGCGTTTAACCGCCTGACGGGGAAGGAATACGAGCGGATTCGGGATTTTCTGATCTTGCATTACAAAGCGACCAGCCGCGACGATTCCGAATTCTGGAACTATTGCCGGACGATGGCTGTGCCGGACAGCCTCACCGAAAAGATGGAGCTGTTCAAACTGAATGGACAGATTTTCCGTGAGGATGACGAATTGTTCACAGAGACCAGTTGGGCAGCGGTCATGATGGGGCAAGGGCTTCAGATGAACGGTCACAACCCGATGGCAGACGCTATCAAGACGCCCTCGCTCAAATCCGAATTTGACGAGATCGAAAAGTCGATCCGTTATCTGGTGCAACATATGCCGACACATCAGGACTATCTGGCCAAATATTGTCCGGCGCCTGCGGCTTGATCGCTAGCGAAGTTTTTTGCGAAAGGCGTTTGCACCATGGTTAGTGGAGACGCTTCGATTGGTGATCGCTGGTTTTACTGGACCTACCCGCTCGCTTCGCTTGCGGCGCATATTGCATTTATTCCGTTTTTTGCCTTGCTCCTTCCCCGCAAGATCGAAGCGATTGTGGCCGCGAGTACGGGAACAGGTGAAGTATCAAACAGCCTGCCTGTTCTGAGCTGGATATTGCTTGGCGGGGCAGTGGTCGCGAGCGTAGCGCATATTGCTGCAGGATATTTGGGTGATCGGTGGATCGAACGCTTCGGTAACCGTCGCGGCCTGATCGCATTGGGGCTGGGGCTTTTGACCCTGTGTTACGCCTGGCTTGCGGCAGCGAGCACTACCGCGTCGATGGCTGCGGCGGTTTTGGCATTTCAAATTGCGCTCAATGTGATGTTTGCACCGCTTGGAGCCTTGCTGGCCGATTATGTGCCTGACGAAAGCAAGGGTAGCATCGCCGGATGGATCAATGCGGCATTGCCATTGGCGACGATGTTTACGGCTTTGTTGACCATTGCCTATCCCGATCACAGCAACGCTGCATTCCTGGCCACTCTGGCGGTCTTGCTTCTGTGTTGCGCACCACTTCTCGTTTTATGGCCGAACACAAAGCCTTTGCTTGCCGCCACCAGAGAAGATGAGGCGGAGCAAATGGCTGCAACAACGCTCCGAGCCGACTTTGCGATTGCCTGGGTTTCGCGCTTTTGCATCCAGTTCGGTGCGGCAATCATGCTGGGCTATCTTTTTGCCTATTTGGCTTTGCATAGTGGGCAGACAGGATTTCCGGATTCCGCATCTGAAGCTCTAGGCCAATTGTCGGTTGTCGCAGCCGGTGCAGGATTTCTGGCTGCCCTTTTTGCCGGATATGTGTCCGATTTGGCGCGCCGGCGACTGCGGCCGATTGCAATTGGCGGCTTGGTTGCGGCGTTGTCACTGGCGGCCATAGCATGGAGCGAATCCTGGTTGGTCTTCGCCATAGCTTATGGCGCGTTTCATCTGGGTCTGATGGCGTTTCTTACGGTGGATTCCGCCTTGGTCGCCACATTGCTGCGCGGGAACCGGAAGCGCGGGACGTTCCTTGGTGTTATGAATCTGACAAACACATTTCCGGCTGTTCTTGGGCCGGTTTTGACGCTGGCGGCTTTGAGCGAACTTTCTGATGCTGGGGCACTTAAAGCGATAATAAGTCTGGCTGCCATTTTGGCTTTGATTGCCAGCCTTCTAATTGTTCGGGTCCGCTCGATCCGCTGAACAGGCCTTGCCCGCGCGTTGTGTTTTCGCGATAGCGGAAACGAGTTCCTCGGGGAGAGATCATGGCTCAGTCAAATGGACGCATACGTGTGACATCTTTCGATGTGGCGGAAAAGGCGGGTGTCAGCCAGTCCACCGTGTCACGCGCTTTGGCCGGATCGAGCGCGATTACCGAGCCGACGCGGGCCAAGGTGATGCAGGCTGCGGAAGAGCTTGGCTATGTAGTTGATGAGCGTGCAGCACGCCTGCGCCGTGGCAAAACGGGCACGCTGGCTGTTGTCATTATCGGTCGGCCCGAAGAGGCCGCCAGCGATATCAATCCGTTCTACTTCTCGCTGATGGGCAGTGTGTGCGCGGCGGCGGGCGCACAAGGGTATGAAACGCTGGTTTCGTTCCAGTCCGAAGAAGGCAAGTTCTTCGGCAAATATCAGGAACGCGGGCAGGCCGACGGGGTGATCGTGATCGGCACCACCATGAACGAGGCGGCTTGGGAATATTTCCGCGATTTGAGCGCTGATGGCCGACCGGTGGCATTCTGGAGCTCGCCCTATGACGAGCTCGAATGGGTGCGGTCGGACAATTACGAAGGCGGTATGATCGCAGCCAAGGAGCTGCTCGCTGCCGGTTGTTCAAATCTTGTCCATATTGGCGCTCTCGACAGTCCGCAGCAGCAATTCCGCGAACGCTATGAGGGATTCGCAGAAGCGTTAAGCAAGGCTGGCGCGACATCGGAGTTGATCGAAGTCGATCCAAAGATGGACCGCGAACAGCAAGGCCATGATGCGATCAAGCGGTTGATTGCCCAGGGCACGTCCTTCGATGGCCTATTTGTGGCGTGCGACTCCATCGCGCTCGGCGCATTGGAAGAGCTTAACGCACAAGGGATCTCCGTGCCCAAACAATGCTCGCTGGTCGGCTTTGACGGCATTCGGGCGGGACAGCACAGCAACCCACCGCTGACCAGTATAGAGCCAGATTTCGATGTGGCCGGGGCGATGCTTGTGCGAACCGTTTTAGGCGAAGGCGATCAGAACGAGCGCCGTGTTCCAGTGCGTTTGTTACATCGCGGCAGTGTCAGGCGCGGTTAGTCCAGGACTGAAAGTTTCGGATCAAACTTGGGCGTGCCGAACATGCCTGCAACCGCGTGCGGAACGTAAGGTGCTTCCAAACTGGCAATCTCTTCAGCAGACAAGGTTACATCGAGTGCTGCCACCGCGTCTTCTATATGCTTGGGTTTGGTCGCGCCGATTATGGGTGATGTGACTTCGGGTTTATGGAGCAGCCACGCCAGCGCAATTTGTGCCATCGGCAGGCCGCGTTGATCGGCGAGCTTTGCAACAGCATTGACCACAGCATGATCGCTTGCATCCGCATTGGAATATAGCGCGTGTCCAACGCGGTCGGTTTTTGATCGTTCGGTTTCGACTGCCCAGGGGCGAGTCAGTTTGCCCCGCGCGAGCGGGCTCCACGGCATCACCGCAATCCCTTGATCGGCACACAGGGGGAGCATTTCCCGCTCTTCTTCGCGGTACATCAGATTGACGTAATTCTGCATTGAAACGAAGCGTTTCAGACCCTTCATCTCGGAAATATGCAGCATCTTCATCAGCTGCCAGGCATACATACTCGACGCGCCAATATAACGGACTTTGCCTGAACGGACGATCGCATCGAGCGTTTCGAGTATCTCTTCCATGGGCGTCTCAGGGTCGAGCCGGTGGATCTGGTACAGATCGATATAGTCCGTTCCCAACCGCTTCAGACTGTCATCCACCGCATGCATAAGCGCCTTGGCAGAAAGGCCGCCGGTATTGGGCGCACGCCGCCACGGGAAATGGGCTTTCGTGGCAATGACAATCTCGTCACGTCGCGCCATCTCTTTCAGCAATTTGCCGGTGATTTCCTCCGAGGTGCCGCCCGAATAAACATTGGCGATATCGAAGAAATTGATCCCTGCTTCCAAAGCCTGACGGATCATCGGACGGGAAGCATCTTCTCCCATCGCCCAATCATGGCCTTCCGCTTCGGCATCGCCAAAACTCATGCAGCCGAGGCAGAGGCGCGAAACCGTAAGACCGGTGTTTCCGAATTTCGTATATTGCATAACGCTCCCCTGATTGAACCGATTGACACGGGTACTAGCAGCGGCACCGCAACTTCCAACCGCAAAACAGATCGCTTGCAGATATAACAATATCTTTATATGTCCGGTAGAATGTTGATCGAAACAACCATGCGGGCCCTTGCGGATTCGACGCGTTTACGGATCATGCGGCTGCTTTCGACCATGGAGCTTGCCGTTGGCGAACTTGCGCAAGTGCTGGGCCAGAGCCAGCCGCGCGTATCGCGTCACGTCGCGATCCTGTGCGATGCCGGCCTTGCCCAGCGTCACAGAGAGGGAAGCTGGGTTTTTCTGAGAGCCTCGGTCGGCAATGAACGGGGAAATCCGGTTGGTGAAGCTGTTGCCCGTCTGCTCGCAACCGCCGAGCGCGAAGACCCAGACTTTGCCGCAAAATGTGCCGAAGATCGTCGCCAGCTTGGCATCGTACGCGGCACACGTGAACAGAGCGCTGCCGCCTATTTTGCGCGCCATGCAGATGAATGGGATGAACTTCGCAAACTGCACAGCGATGATGCGGTCGTCGAGAAAGCGTTGCTCGACGCGCTTGGCGATCAGTCATTGGGGCAGTTGCTCGACATCGGCACCGGCAGCGGGCGTATGGCGGAGCTGTTCGCACCGAAGGCTGATCATGTGGTCGCGCTCGACAAAAGCCTCGACATGCTGCGTGTTGCCCGTGCGAAGCTGCAAAACCTTCCGGCCGACGGGATAGAGCTGGTTCAGGGTGATTTCGTGTCGCTGCCTTTTGCTGCGCAACGTTTTGATACCATTGTGCTGCATCAGGTTCTGCATTTTGCGCAGGATCCAGCCGCAGTGCTGGCAGAAGCGGCTCGGGTTACCCGTGCGGTTGGCCGCATAGCGATTGTCGATTTTGCCGCACATGACCGCGAGGAGCTTCGCGATCGTCATGCCCATGCGCGTCTTGGATTTAGCGATGCTGCTGTGGCCGACCTGTTGACCGAGGCTGGCTTTACACCGGCCAAGCCGATCTCTCTCGACGAAGGCGAGCTCACTGTGAAGATATGGCTGGCAACCCGCGATGGCGGGCCTGTTTCTGCCGATGCAAAGGAAGTTGCGCGATGAGCCCGACACTGGACCAGATGCGCGAAGCGCAAACCGCGCTCGATACGCCGCTATTTTCCGGATTGCCCGGCGATATTTCCGCATCGTTTGAATTCTTCCCTCCGAAAACGGAGAAGATGGAAGCCAAATTGTGGGCGGCTGTGCAGGAGCTCAAGCCGCTTGATCCCAGTTTTGTTTCCGTCACTTACGGAGCAGGTGGTTCGACGCGGGAACGGACTCACAACACCGTTGCCCGGATCATAAAGGAAGCGGAACTTCCTGCTGCGGCACATCTCACATGCGTCGATGCGAGCAAGGCAGAGATTCGTGAAGTTGCCGAACAATATTGGGAAGCTGGCGTCCGGCATATAGTCGCTTTGCGCGGTGACGCCGGCGAGCCGGGCGCGCCGTTCGTGCCGCATCCGGACGGGTACGCAAACGCCGCAGAACTGGTCGCAGGGCTGCAAGAGATTGCCGATTTCGAGATTTCTGTTGCGGCCTATCCGGAAACACACCCTGATGCAGAATGTCCGCAAGCCGATCTCGATAACCTCAAGCGCAAGCTTGATGCCGGTGCCAGTCGAGCGATTACACAGTTCTTCTTTTCTGCTGACACCTTTTTCCGGTTCCGCGACGA
>JAHDDJ010000131.1 GCA_020629385.1 Erythrobacter sp. | reverse complement strand
GCGGTGTTCACGGTGCTCTCCCTCTCATACATGGGCGAGCTGACGCCGCCTCATGCCAAATATCAGGGCTGGCAGGGATTAGGCCCAGCGACAAGTTCGCATACGAATGTGATAGTGTAATTATTTGCCCGTCGGCACGTCGGAACCCGCAGTGCTTTCGCGGATGATCAGCTTTGCCGGAAGCTGTTTTCCCGTTGCATCCTCACCCTCGATAGACTGTGTCAGCACGTCGAGCAATACGTCGCCCGCCCCGCGTATATCCTGCATCATGGTCGTCAAGGGTGGATTGGTGTGCTGCGCGCCGGGAATATCATCAAACCCGACCACCGCGACATCAGAGGGAATTGCGATGCCTGCCTCCGCCAAAGCCCGCATCGCACCGATGGCGATCAAGTCACTGCCGGCGAAAATAGCGTCGAATTCGGCGCCGCTAGCAAGCAATCGCTGCGCAGCTGCATAGCCTTCTGCTTCTCCTGTAAGCGCTGGCTGGACGAGCGACGGGTCAGGTGACAAACCTGCATGTTCCATCGCAACAGACAGTCCGGCATAGCGCTCGGCAAACTCGGGATAGCTCTCATCTGCCTGCCCGAGAAACGCGATCTTTTTCCGACCCAGACCGATCAGATGTTCGCCAGCCTTGCGCCCTGCCCCGAAATTGTCGGAGCCGACCGTTGCGCCAATATTATCGGCCCGCACCGATCCCCAGCGCACAAAATGCGTGCCCTGACTGACCAGCTGCTGGAGGCGTTCTTCATATAGGCGATAGTCCCCATAGCCGAGCAAAATCAGCCCATCGGCGCGGTGGCTGTCCTGATACTGGGTATGCCAGTCGTCCTCCATCTGCTGGAACGAAATCAGCAGATCGAGCCCGCGATTGGCGCATGAACGCGTGATTGAACCCAGCATCGACAAGAAAAACGGGTTGATCATGCTTTGGTCAGGTGTGGGGTCCTCAAAAAACAACAAAGCAATGGTGTTGGATCGCTGCGATCTGAGCGACGAGGCGTTCTTGTCGACCGTGTAATTGAGCTCGCGCGCAATGGCCTCGATCTTTTCACGGGTTTTCTGGCTGACCGCTTTATCTCCGCGCAATGCACGGCTGACAGTCGGCTGCGACACACCCGCACGATAGGCGATGTCAAAAGAAGTCGGTCTGTCAGACGGCTTGCGGCCCATTGCGGTACTTTTCCAGCCATGCGCCTCTCCTGCGCACGCTAATTGTCTGCCTGAATTTCCAGCGCTTCGCAAACCCATATCGTCCGGCAAAATCGCTCCAACCCAAGGTAGTGAAGCCTGATGCACAAACGCCACACCGGCCTTTGCTGCACCGCACAAACATACGTATGCTGGGTTTCGTAAAGTCAAAATCCGGTCGAGAAACAAAACTGTAATACGTCTGGCTCGTGCCTGATCGTAATGCGAAACGGATTTTGAAATCTGCCGCTGGGGAGCGGTCGGACTGGGAGAAACCACTGTGATTAAACGCAAAACTTTAACTGCCGGAATCAGCGCACCGGCACTTGCTCTGGCGCTTGCTGCCGGACTCGCCCCTCAGGCAGCGCTTGCACAGGATGCTGATCCGGAAGCGGCAGCTGAAGAGGAAGACGATGAAAACATCATCATCGTTAGCGGCTTCCGCGCCTCGCTGGAAAGCGCAGTTGCTGAAAAGCGCGATAGCGACCAAATCGTTGAGTCGATCACTGCAGAAGATATCGGCCGACTGCCCGATGCCTCGATCGGCGAATCGATTGCGCGTCTGCCAGGCCTTGCTGCCCAGCGCCTCAATGGCCGTGCCAACGTCGTTTCGATCCGTGGCTTCGGTCCGGACTTCTCGCAGACGCTTTTGAACGGCCGCGAGCAGACAACTACCAGTGACAACCGTTCTGTTGAGCTCGACCAGTATCCTTCAGAAATCGTCAATCAGGTTGTTGTCTACAAATCGCCGACAGCTTCACTGGTTGGTCAAGGCGTTGTCGGCACGATCGACATCCGCACCATTCGTCCATTGGAAACGAATGATCGGGTTATCGCAATCGGTGCACGCGGTTCTTATGCAGATATCGGCAAGCTGAACGCTGGTTCGCGTGATCTCGGATATCGTCTCAACGCTGCTTTCGTTGACCAGTTCGCTGACGACACGGTCGGCATCTCGCTGGCCGCATCCTATGTTGACGAACCTTACCAACTTCAGGAGTTCAACGCCTGGGGTTACGCCGGTGCGGGCGATGCAACCTCGCCATCGGTGATCGGCGGATCGAAGAGCTTTGTGACCTCGACCCGTCTCAAGCGTCTTGGTGTTAACGGCACCCTCCAGTTCGAAGCCAGCGACACGGTCATGGTTACCGTTGATGGCTTCTATTCGAACTTCGACGATGACCAGTCCAAGCGCGGCATCGAATTGCCTCTCGGCTTCGGAGCGTTTGGAACCGGAACAACAATCGGCACGGTCGAAGACGGTTTTGCAACCTCGGGTACATTCAACAATGTCCGCGGCGTTATCCGCAACGACATCTTCCAGCGTGAAGCCGACCAGTACTCGTTCGGTCTGAATGTAAAGCATGAAGGCGATGATGGCTGGAACGCCTTCTTCGATTTCGGCTATTCGCGCACTGATCGGAACGAACTGAGCCTTGAAAGCTATGCCGGCACCGGGTTCAACGGTGACGACACAGGCAATGGCGCGTCTGCGACAATCGGCTTTGAATCGGGCCCTACCGGAACCGTATTCAATCCGTCGCTGAACTACGCTGATCCTTCAACCATCTTCCTGACCGATCCGCTCGGTTGGGGTGGCGGCACCGTTCCGCAGGCTGGTTACTTCAACAACCGTATCATCGATGACGAGTTGATGCAGTTCCGTGCCGAAGTCGAAAAGGAATTCGACGACAGCTTCATCAGCAGTGTTCAGTTCGGCATGAACTACACCACCCGCGAAAAGACGCTGAACCCGGATGAAGCGTTTGTTCGTCTGCCCAATGGTCAGTTGACTGCTTCCTTGCCGTCGCAGTTCCAGCTGCGTTCGACCGACCTCAGCTATCTCGGTCTTGGCCCGATCCTCAGTTATGATGCGCGTGACCTGATCGATGCTGGCGTGCTTGTGCTCGAGCCCCGCGTAACCACCGGCCCGAACGCTGCCAATGACGTTCTGGGCAAAGGTTATACTGTCAACGAAGATCTGATGACTGCCTATCTGCAGGCGAATATCTATCAGGAAATCGGCGGCGGTACGATCACCGGTAATGTCGGTGTTCAGGCGATTAACACGGTCCAGAAATCGACCGGGTTCATCTTCCCGCCAACCGGCCCCGAACAGCGCACGATTGGTGACGATTACTGGGATATTCTGCCCAGCCTGAACCTGTCGTTGCGTCTCGACAGCGACACTGTGTTCCGTGTGGCCGCAGCGCGTGAAATTATGCGCCCTCGTCTGGACGATATGCGTCTGTCAATCGGTTACGGTATCGACAACTCGGTTCCCGGCGGCATCATTCGCGGCGGCGGCGGCAACCCGTTCCTGCGTCCGTATCGTGCCAATGCAGTCGACTTCAACGTCGAGCAGTATTTCGGTGACGGCGGCGTGGTTGCGCTCCAGCTGTTCTACAAGGACTTCAAGTCCTTCGTATTCGGCGGCCGTTTCGCATTCGATTACACCGCCTTCCCTGAGCCAACCAACGCAGCAGCTTTCCCGGCTCTGCCGACAATCGGTACGCTTGATGCTCCGATCAACACCGGCGGTGGCGATCTGTATGGCGCCGAACTGGCAATCACCATGCCGTTGGGCGAAATCGTCCCGGCACTGGAAGGCTTCGGCATTACCGGCGGTGGTAGCTACACCAAAACCAAGATCGAAGACGCCAATGGCAATAACACGCAGATCCCGGGCTATTCGAAGTGGGTCGTCAACGCGACCGGCTACTTCGAGAAGAACGGCTTCAATGCGCGTGCAAGCGCCCGCTATCGTTCGACCTTCCTGGGTGACTTCACCGGCTTCGGTGGCAGCCCGACCCGCCGTACGGCGTTGGGCGAGACCATCGTCGACGCGCAAATCGGTTACGATTTCCAGGAAGGCAGCGCGCTGGAAGGCCTCTCGCTCTACATTCAGGGCCAGAACCTGACCGACGAGCGTTTTGCATCTGTCGGTGGCAACCGTCTGCAGGTTGTCGACTACCAGATCTACGGTCGTCGCTTCCTCGCCGGTTTCACATACCGGTTCTAATGAACTGAAGGGCGGGTGCAGATGGCAGAAATGCCTGATGCACCCGCCTTTTTCATATCCGGCGCAGACGCATAGCACCGGATTTGCTAAAGTTTCTTTTGGGGAGAGGACGTGAGCACAGAAGCCAAACAGCGGATCATCATAGTCGGCGGCGGGACCGCGGGCTGGATGGCGGCTGCGGCTCTGGCACGATTTACCGACCGCGACATTACGCTGGTCGAAAGCGATACGATCGGCACGGTTGGTGTCGGCGAAGCTACCATTCCCCAAATCCGTCTGTTCAATTCGGGCCTTGGCATCGACGAGGCAGAATTCCTGCGTGAAACCAAAGGCAGTTTCAAGCTGGGCATCGAATTTGCCGGTTGGGCTGGCGAAGGGCGCAGCTATATGCACGCCTTCGGTAACGTTGGTCATCACATTGGCCTGCTGCCGTTTCATCATTACTGGCTGCGTGCGAGGGCAGAGGGCAGTGCGAAAACGTTAGAGGCGTATTCTCTTAACGAACTTGCCGGTCACGCGCTCAAAATGCAGATGTGGCGGCCGGAACCCGGGCAAACCGCCCCCGATATGCCTTGGGCCTATCATTTCGATGCCGGCCTCTATGCTGCCTACTTGCGCCGTTATTGCGAAGCGCTGGGTGTGAAACGGATCGAGGGTCTGGTCGACAATGTCGTGCACCAGGGCGGCGAGATCGCATCCGTTTCCCTGAAAGACGGGCAAAGCATCGCCGGTGATTTCTTTATCGACTGCAGCGGTTTCCGCAGTCTGCTGCTGGGCAATGCGCTCGGCACTGAATTTACAGACTGGACGCATTGGCTGCCGTGCGATCGCGCTGTTGCCGTGCCGTGCAAGACCAAGGGCGATTTCACATCCTACACCCGCGCCACGGCGCGCAAGGCGGGCTGGCAATGGCGCATTCCGTTGCAGCACCGGATCGGCAATGGGCATGTCTATTGCAGCGAGTTTATGTCCGATGACGAGGCGCTGGCAATTCTGCTCGAGAATCTGGACGGCGAACCCTTGGCTGAACCCAACCAGCTTAAATTCACCACCGGCACCCGCACGCAGCACTGGGTGGGCAATTGCCTCGCGCTTGGCCTGTCTGCCGGTTTCATGGAGCCACTGGAATCAACCAGTATCCATCTGATCCAGTCCTCGCTTGCGCGCTTCTTGCAAATGCTGCCGGGCGAGAAATGCGATCCATCGATGGTGGCCGAATTCAACCGCCAGACGACATTCGAATGGGAGCGTATCCGCGACTTCCTGATCCTGCATTATAAGGCCAATGGCCGCGATGGCGAAGCCTTCTGGGACCGCTGCCGGAACATGGATCTACCCGAAACGCTGACTGCCAAGATCGAGCAGTTTCGCAGCACAGGCTTCATCCACCGCGAGCATGAAGAGCTATTCACAGAGCAAGGTTGGCTGCAGGTGTTTATCGGTCAGGATGTGATGCCCGAAAGCTGGAACCCG
>JAHDDJ010000005.1 GCA_020629385.1 Erythrobacter sp. | reverse complement strand
CCTTGATGGAAACTTTGCGCTGCCTCAAATGTCAGAGCCAGTCGATTGCCGATAGCGATGCGCCCATGGCGGGCGATATGCGCCATCAGGTGCGATCGCGCATTCTGGCCGGTGAAGAGCCAGAAGCTATCCGCGCGTGGCTGGTAGAACGCTATGGCGATTATGTCAGCTATGCGCCGTCGGTCAGCGAAACAACCTGGCCGCTATTCGCTGTTCCGCTCATTCTGGTTCTCATTGCCGGATTGATCCTGTTCCGCCGACTGAGGAAACGTGCATGAGCTGGCTGCCGATCATCGCCTTGGCGTTGGTGACTTTTGTCGTCGCTGCCTTTGTATTCAAATTGCCGAAAGCCGGTTGGACGTTGTTTGCCGCGGCGTTGCTGTTTGGACTGACCGGTTACGCCTTGCAGGGAAATCCGGGTTATGCGGGTTCACCGAAAGACGCCGAGGCTAAACAAGCCGAAGCAAGTTTCGCCATGGTCGACGCACGGCGCGAATTCTTCCCGCGCAACCCGACCCCAAGCCGTTTTGTCACGACCGCAGACGCGTTCGCCGGCAAGGGGCAATACGAAACTGCAGCGGGAATGTTGCAGAATGCTGTGCGTGAAAACCCTTCTGATTCAGAAGCTTGGGTGGCGCTTGGCAATGTGCTGATCGAACACGCTGATGGCTCGCTGACGCCGGCCGCGCTTTATGCCTATGCGCGGGCCAATGAAGTTGATCCGGGCAATCCGGCTGCGTCCTATTTTATGGGCCTGGGTTTTCTACGGTCTGGCCGACCAGTCGAAGCACGGCAGGCATGGGCTGATTTGCTGGAAAGCGCGCCAGAGGATGCGCCGTGGCGGACAGGATTGGCAGAGCGTCTAGAGCGCCTGGAGGCCCTGATGCAGCAAATGGGCGACGTTCCGGCACAGGGACAGTAAAACGCCCTGCGGTTGCAGCCCTTCGCCGATGCTGCTAGTTGCCGCCGCCTTTCGTCCGGTCGCCATGGTGACGCCGGATCAGTGTAACCGGGATCGCCGCTAATATGGCCGAAACCAGCCAACATGTTGTTTCAGCGCCTCCAGGAGCGCAGACGGGCCATAGCGCCTCGAAAGCGGCGTTGGCCGTTGGCGCGATCGGCATTGTCTTTGGCGATATCGGCACCAGCCCGCTTTATGCATTCCGCGAAACCTTTGTCGGCCCGCATCCGCTGGCGCTTGATACCGCACATGTGCTGGGCGTTATCAGTCTGATCTTCTGGTCAATGACACTGGTCGTGGCGATCCAGTATGTCACAATCCTGATGCGCGCTGACAATAAAGGGCAGGGCGGTTCGCTGGCCTTGGTCGCGCTGATTTCGAGCCATATCAGCAAGTCCAAATATGGCTGGATGGCGGTGCTGCTTGGCGTGTTCGCGACATCCCTGTTCTACGGCGATAGCATGATCACGCCTGCTATTTCGGTCCTCTCCGCGGTTGAGGGGTTAACCGTAGTGGACGAAGGCTTGTCCAATTACGTCATCCCCATTGCTTTGGTTCTGCTCGTCGGACTGTTCGTCTTGCAAAAACGCGGGACAGCGAAGGTCGGTGCGCTATTTGCTCCGGTGATGATCGTCTATTTCACCGTGATTGCCAGCATGGGGGCTTGGCAGATATTCCAGACACCGGAAGTACTTTGGGCGCTGAGCCCGCATCATGCGGTCAATTTCTTTATTCTTGACGGCTTTACGGCCTTCCTGGCGCTGGGATCGGTCGTGCTGGCAGTGACTGGTTCCGAGGCGCTCTATTCCGATATGGGGCATTTTGGACGCGGCCCGATGCGCTTGTCATGGTTTGGATTCGTTATGCCATGTCTGCTGCTCAACTATTTCGGGCAGGGGGCGATGATCATCGGCTTGCCGGATGAGCTGGCTGTCGAAGCGATCCAGAACCCGTTCTTCTTCCTCGCGGCCGAAGAATGGCGCTTGCCATTGGTATTCCTAGCCACCGTCGCAACCTTTATCGCTAGCCAGGCGGTGATTTCCGGTGCGTTCTCGATCACGCATCAGGCAATGCAGATGGGCTATATTCCCCGCCTGTCGATCCGCCACACCAGTGAAACCGAAGGCGGGCAGATTTACATACCGGTGGTCAACTGGGCGCTGATGGTGGCGGTGATTGTGCTGGTCCTGACCTTCCAGAATTCCTCTAATCTCGCGAGCGCCTACGGTATCGCTGTAACTGGCGCCGTTACAATCGACACGCTGCTGATGGCGGTGCTGCTGATCGGCGTCTGGAAATGGAAGTGGTGGTATGCCGCGCCGGTTGTTCTGCTGTTCCTGATTGTCGATGGCGCCTATTTTGCTGCAAACCTGGCCAAGGTGCCTGACGGCGGTTGGTTCCCACTGCTGGTCGGCTTCATTGCCTTTACCCTGCTCACCACTTGGGCGCGCGGCCGCAAGCTGATGCGCGACCGGATGGGCGAGGTTGCTCTGCCGATGGAAATCTTCGCCAAGTCCGCCAAGAACAGCGCTACCCGCGTGCCGGGTACCGCAGTGTTTATGGCTTCGGCCAAAGGCGGCGTGCCCTCTGCATTGTTGCATAACATCAAGCATAACAAGGTACTGCACGAACGCGTCGTGATTCTGACAGTCGAGATTGCGGAAATACCCTATGTCGATCCGGAAAAGCGTTGTGAATATCACGATTTGGGTGACGGGTTCTTCCGCGCAGTGCTCCATTATGGTTTCATGGAAGAGACCGACGTTCCGCAGGGCATGAAGAAGATGGACCGCTGCGGCGGTGAGTTCGACATGATGCAGACCAGTTTCTTCCTCTCCCGGCAAACACTTCTACCGTCAGAGAAACCGGGCATGCCGATCTGGCGCGAGAAGATATTCGCGTGGATGCTGCGCAATTCTGCAACCGCGATGGAGTTTTTCAGACTGCCAACCAACCGCGTGGTGGAATTGGGCAGTCAGGTGCGGATTTAAATTGCGTCGTGTGTCCCAGCGAAGGCTGGGACCTTCATGACGGTATCGGCGATCTCGATGGAGACTCCAGCCTTCGCTGTGGCTCAAAGAGCCTTAGCTACCAGTAGGCGGTTCGTCCTTTAGAACCTCGCTGGTACCTTCCACATCCAGACCATGCCGCATCAACATTGGAATCTGGCTGAAAGTGAACAGGAACGTCAGCGGCATGAAGACCCAGAATTTGGCCCATAACCACGTTTCGAAAGTGCCATTCTCGACATTATAGAAATAGCGTAGACCCTCATTCAACGCGGCGAGGGCGAAGAAGAATATACCCCAGTTGCGTGAAAGTTTAAGCCAGCCTTCGTTGCTAAGCCCCTCGAAAGCAGCTTCCAGCAGAATTTTCAGCAGCGCCTTGCCTTTCCAGTATCCGCCGAGCAATGCGGCACCGAATAAGCCGTAAATAATGGTGGGCTTGAGCTGGACGAAAGTCGGGTCGCCAAAGAAGATCGTCAGCGCACCGAACCCAACGATCAGTGCGGTCGAAAACCACAGCATCGGTGAAACTTTGCCCAAATGCCATTTGGAAAATGCCAAGGCGATAACCGCAGCAACCATGAAGGCTAGCGTGCCTTTGATCACCGCAGCGATTTCAGCAACGGCCTCCGTTTCTTCGGGTGAGTAATATTTGTAGACGCCCAGAAAGACGATCAACGGGCCGTAATCGACTAGAACGTTGAGCCAACCGGATGGTTTCTTGTTTTCGGCTTGATTTGCCATCAGGCCACTCCTGCAATGACTTTAGCGACCAGATCGGGGTCAAAAGGACGCAGATCGTCGATCTTTTCGCCCACACCGATGGCGTGGATCGGCAAACCATACTGCTCGGCAGCAGCGACCAGAACGCCGCCGCGAGCGGTGCCGTCCAGCTTGGTCATGATCAGGCCGGTAACGCCTGCCACTTCTTTGAAAGTTTCGATCTGCGAAAGCGCGTTCTGGCCGTTTGTGGCATCGAGGACCAGTACCACATCATGCGGCGCTTCGGGATTTAGCCTGCCAAGAACTTTGCGGATTTTGGCAAGCTCGTCCATCAACTCTCGCTTGTTCTGCAAACGGCCTGCCGTGTCCACGACCAGTGCGTCAATGCCGGTGTCGGTTGCAGCCTTTACGGCGTCAAACACGATACTGGCAGGATCGCCGCCTTCGGGTCCGCGAATGATCGGAACATCAATACGCTCGGCCCAAGTTGCCAATTGTCCGATTGCAGCGGCGCGGAAAGTATCGCCAGCCGCCAGCATCACACCATAGTCATCCTCTTGGAAGAGATGTGCAAGTTTGGCGATTGTGGTGGTCTTGCCGCTGCCATTGACGCCGATAACCAGAACCACTTGCGGACGCGGGAAAGCGGTCACTTCCAGCGGAACCGCTACGGGGCGCAGGATTTCGGCAATCTCCTCGGCAACAGCTTCTTTCAACTCCAGTTCGGTGATGTTCAGGCCGAAGCGCTTGTCCGACAGCTTTGCCCGGATTCGGGCGGCAGCAGACGGTCCGAGATCGGACAGGATCAGCGCGTCTTCGACATCATCCAGCGTGCTGTCATCCAGTTTTGCCGTACCGACGACGCCGGTCAGGTTGCTCGAAAGCCGGTCCGATGTTTTGCGGAACCCGCCAAAAAGCCGGTCTGTCCAGCTTGTCTCGCTCATCGTAGCAAACCTTTGTCGATCTGTTGGGGGGTAACAGCCAGAATAGTACCAGGCGCTGTGCCATCCGGCACTGAAACCCGCGCGAAGTTGGGCGCATAGCCTGTTCCGTCGCGTTCGGCGAGGATGGATAGCGGACTTCCTAACAGGCTTTCCAGCCATGTTTTACGCCGATCAGCTACGCGTGCCCGCAAGTCAGCGGCGCGGTCTTTGATAATGCTGCGATCCAGTTGCGGCATCCGCGCTGCGGGAGTGTTGGGTCGCGGTGAATAGGGGAAGATATGGCCATGCACTATGTCACAAGCATCGATGATCGAAAGGTTGTCGCGATGCATCGCCTCGTCTTCGGTCGGGAAACCTGCGATCAAGTCGGCGCCAATGGCGATTTCGGGACGACGGGCTTTGAGTCGTTCCACCAATGCAATTGCATCGGCGCGCAGGTGACGGCGCTTCATCCGCTTGAGGATCAGGTCGTGGCCATGCTGCAGCGACAGATGCAGATGCGGCATCAGGCGTTGTTCTTGCGCGAAAAGTTCTTCCAACAGCGGGTCGACTTCAATCCCGTCGAGCGAGCTCATCCGCAGACGCTGCAATTGCGGGAAAGTCTTGAGAACTGTCTCGACCATTGCGCCGAGCGGTGGCGTGTCGGGCAGATCATGGCCCCATGATGTGACATCGACGCCGGTCAGGACGATTTCCGGTGCGCCATGCTCCAGATGTTTTTCAACCTCGCGCAGAATATCGGTTATGGGCATCGACCGGCTGGTGCCGCGACCTTGCGGGATCACGCAGAATGTGCAGGCGTGGTCACAGCCATTCTGCACAGCGATAAAGGCACGCGTCCGGCTGGCGACAATCGGCGTTGGGCCGGAAGGCAGGTTCCACGCGCGCGGGTCGAGTTTGGCCGTATTGGCGATCAGCCCGTCGACTTCAGGCATAGCACCAAGTTGTTCGCGTTCGATATCCGCAGCGCAGCCGGTGACCATCAAACGCGCGTCAGGACGCGCCTTCCGCGCCTTTCGGATCGCCTGACGAGTTTGCCGGACGGCCTCCGAGGTTACCGCGCAGCTGTTGATGACAACCATGTCGCCTTCATCGGAGATCATCGCCTTGATCTGCTCGCTCTCCGAAATGTTGAGGCGGCAACCCAGCGAAATGACTTCTGCGGTCTTCCTGTCGGTCACGCGTAATCGCTCCATTCGAACGATCCACGATACGATTCTGCCGCAGGACCTTCCATAATTATGCTTGTGCCGGGCGACCAGGTGATCGCCAATTCACCGCCAGGCAGTTTTACTGTCGCCGGGGACGAAACCAAACCACGATTGATCGCGGCCACGGCTGTTGCGCATGCACCGGTTCCGCATGCTTTGGTCAAGCCAGCCCCGCGTTCCCATACGCGCAGATTGATAACGCCATCGCGTATGTCCGCAACATTGACATTGACGCGTTCGGGAAACAGCGGGTCATGCTCGATTTCGGGGCCGAGCCGGTCGAGTGGAACATCCTCGCAATTGGCAACGAAGAAGATTACGTGCGGGTTGCCGACATTGACCGCCGCAGGATCGCTCAGGCTATCCCATGAGACCGGCATATTTGCAGTATCCATCGCGTAATCGAGCGGGATTTTGTCCCAGTCGAAGCGCGGGTGCCCCATATCGACCGAGGCGCCCGCCCGCGTTGGTGAAACGACGATCACCCCGCCGTCTGTTTCTACGCGGGCTTCACTTCCATGGAGTAACGCAACTGCACGCGAAGCGTTGCCGCAAGCTTCTACCTCACCGCCGTCCGAGTTGAAGATGCGCATACGGAAATCGGCTTTGTCGGATTGTTCGAGGAGGATCAGTTGATCGCATCCGATACCGGTATGCCGATTGGCGAGGGCCGCAACCGTTCCTGCCGTTAATCCCGGCAGTTTGGTGTCACGTCCATCCAGCATGATAAAATCATTGCCGAGACCGTGCATCTTTGTGAACTGTATACGCATTGTGCAGGGCATTTATGCATCGCAGGGCCATGCGTCTAGTGCACTTGCCCGAAGCACGGACGCGACCAGCGTTCTAGCCTTGCGCCTGTTTCTTTTCAGTTGGTTCGGTAAGACCTGCCTCATCACCGCTTTCGGCAACCTCCGAAACGTTGACTAGCAGTTCCAGCCTTTCAAGCCTTTCACGAACCTGGGCGGCAGTTTCCGGTCGCCCGTAATGATAGCCTTGGCCTTTTAACTGACCTTTGCCGCGCAGGGCCGAGAGGATTGTGTCATCTTCGATCCCTTCAGCAGTGATTGGCATATCGAGGCCGTCGCCCAGCGAAATTATCGCATTGACGATTTTCTCGCTGGCATCCTCGTCGTTCAATTCACCGACGAAGCTTCGGTCGATTTTCAGCCGGTCGAAGGGTAGCGTTCGCAATTGCGTAAGGCTCGAGTAACCCGTTCCGAAATCGTCGAGGCTAATCTTTACGCCTTGATTCTTCAGACTGGTGATCATCGACTTCACGACGCCGATATTCTCATGCAGACAGCTTTCGGTGATTTCGATATCAAGCCGCTGTGGCGGGAAATTATGCTTCACCAGTAGCTTGAGAATTTTCTGCGAGAACCACGGATCGCGAAGCTGGATTGGTGAAATATTGACTGACAATGTCAGTTTGGGATCCCAATATCGGGCATCGATCAAGGCTTGCTCGATCAGCTGTTCGGACAATTCTGCGATAACGCCGATTTCTTCCGCGACCGGAATAAAGATTGACGGATTGACCAATCCCAAATCGGGGGATTGCCAGCGCGCAAGCATTTCGAATCCCGCCAGTTCATTGCTGTCGAGATCGACCTGTTGTTCATAGAAAGGAACAAACTCGCCATTCGCGATGCCGCGGCGGATTCCCTGCTCAAGCTCGTTGCGCAGCCGTAATTCGCTTTCCATGGAGGATTCGAACCAGAAATAGCGGTTCTTGCCCTGCTTCTTGGCCTGATACATCGCGATATCGGCGCGATGAAGAAGCGCCTGGGCGTCGGGCGGTGTCTCTTCGATCCTTGCATCAAGAATGTTGGTTGCAATGCCGACGGACATTGTGATTTCGACCGGAAAGCCTTCGATCTTCTGGACCTTCGAAACGGCTGAAATCAGCCTACTGGCTATCTGATCGACACTGTCTGGCGAGGCTTTATCAAAAGTTACGACGCAGGCGAATTCGTCACCACCAAGACGGGCAAGCAGAGCATCTTCAGAAAGAATGGCCTGCATTCTTTCGGCAGCGCTGATGAGCACTTCATCACCGATCTTGTGACCGTAGAGATCATTGACCTGTTTGAAGTTGTCGAGATCGATCATCAGAAACGCGATATTCTGGGATTTATCGGCACATTTTTGGATCAGCGTGTCGGTAGCCGGGGCGATGCTTCTGCGATTCAGGCAACCCGTCAGGGGATCGATTTCCGCCAATCGCTTCGCCTTGGCTTCAGCGGCGCGGCGTTCTTCGATTTCGGACATCAATTCGCGATAACGCCGCATGCCAAAGATAATCAGTGCGATGTTGAGAAGCAGCGCATTCATCAACAAGGTATCGGGCCCGGCAACGCCGGTCAGCCAGCTGCGTACGATCTGCGGCAAGACAGTTCCGCCTGTGCCGACAAACATAAGAATGGCGGCCGTCGCGATACCAAGCGCGATCAGATCGGTCTCCACGCGCCGTTTGGCGTCGATTTTCTTGCCCTGTTTACCCATAAGTCGCTTTCTATGGCGCGTTTGCGCGTGCTTCCCTTGGAATTGTTTCAAGCAATTGCCGAAAGCGCCTGAAGAATTGGTTAAGGGGGCAGCTTGCCTTGTGGTAAATCCTTGTTCTTACAGGTAGCATGCCGGAGCAGAATAACGGGACAGGAGCAGATTGATGCCGCGCTATTGGCTGATGAAATCGGAACCAGACGCGTATAGCTGGGATGATCTTGTTGCCGAGGAGGAAGGTGTCTGGGATGGCGTGCGCAATCATCGGGCAAAGAATAATCTTGCTGCGATGGAGGTAGGAGACCTTGCGTTTTTCTACCATTCCAATGTCGGTTTGGAGATTGTCGGCATCGCGGAAGTTACAGTGGCGGGGATGGCCGACCCTACCGATCCCGAGGGCAAATGGTCAGCCGTCAAAATCAGGCCGGTCCGGAAGCTGGCAAGCCCCGTCAGTCTGAAGCAAATCAAGGCGGAACCTGCACTCGCCGAGATGGAGCTGGTCAAATTGATGCGGCTATCGGTAAGCGAAGTCCGCAAGGATGAATGGGATCACATCCTCACGATGGCATCCGGATGAATCGACTGCGGTGAATTTTCACGCTTAACGTCCCATCCTGCGACAATGCGATCTACGCGGGTGCCGTTTGGTAAGCGTCCGGTTAACAGTCCTTTTCATGAGAAGAGCACTGGTCATAACCGATGAAACTGCAGGCCACCCGTTTCTGGCAAGCCTGCCGCCGCATATCCGCTCGGACGCCACGCCAGTGCCGGCACGGCCAAAATTGCGGATATCCAAAGCCGATATTCGTGGGTTTTTTGCGGCTTATGTCGGGTGCTTCGTCGCCGCGATGATTTTTATCAGCTGAGTTCAGCCGAAGGTTTGTTTCTGCGAAGCGGCAACCTCCGCCTTGTATAGCCTGTGCCCAAGCCAAGCCGACACCACACACATTCCCGCGCTCAGCAGCAATTGTTCTGCAACGGGAATGCCCAGCGCGTTGAGGATGGTAACGATTAGCGCGCCGACGACCATCGCCCCCGAATTGACGATGTTGTTCGCTGCAATTGTGCGCGAGGCCTGTTCCGGCGCAACCCGGGTTGTAAGGAAGGCATAGAGCGGCACAACAAACATCCCGCCTGCAATCGCTATACCCAAAAGGCAAAGCAGAAGGATCGTCGCCATAGGCCAGGCGAGAAACTCTGTAACGCCCAGCAATTCGGTTGGCTGGTCAGTCGCCCACAATCTTGCAACAAAATAAAAGGCGACCACAAAAGCACCCATCGCGATCACGGATGTGGGTGAGTAGCGCGCCGAGACGGTACCTTTCAGCATAGCGTTTATCGAAACCGATCCGATTGCAACGCCTACAGAGAACACCACCAGGAAGAGGCTCGCAACTTCCTTGCTGGCCATAATCACGTTCTTCGCAAGCGGAGGGAACTGGATGAACAATACAGCGCCGATCGTCCAAAAGAAGCTGATTGCAAGGATCGCGTAATAGACTTCGCGGTTGTCCATCGTATTCTTGATGAGCTTCACCGAAGCGCGCCAGATGTTCCAGTCCACTTTTTCTATTTTGCCTTGGGGCGGGGCAGCAGGAATTTCCCGACTCACGAGATAGCCGACAATCGAAGTCAGAATGATCCCGACAGCGGCAACTTCGACGTCAATCCAGCCCGCCAGGATCGTTCCCGCGAGAATTGCGATATAGGTTCCGGCTTCGACAAGTCCGGTACCGGCGAGAACTTCGTCCTTGTGCAAGTGCTGCGGCAGGATCGCATATTTGATCGGCCCGAGAAATGTCGATTGGACACCCGTCAGGAATAAAGCGAACATCATCAACGGAATGGCAATCGTATCGACCGCGATGCCTTTCCAGGCGAGGTACAAGCCCGATGCGCCGATAATCATCAGCAATATCTCGCACGCTTTGACCTTGCGGATGATCGAAGCCTTGTCCCGCATATCGGCCAACTGCCCAGCGACCGCTGAGAGCAGGAAAAACGGCAGGATAAACAGGAGCGAAGCTATCGAGCTAAACAGCCCTTCCTCGGCCTCTGAATTGTAGATGCTGTACACGACGAACAGCACCATCGCATTCTTGTAGAGGTTGTCATTAAACGCGTTGAATAACTGGGTGACAAACAGCGGCAGGAAGCGTCTGCGGTGCAGAAGGTGCGTTGTTGTGGTCATGGAGCCCCGTCAAAAACCTCTCAGTGGCAGTGGTCTAACCCATTGCACAGTGTGAACAAGGGCAAACAGGTTCTTTTTCCCTACGACAAGCTGGGCTAAGGCGATTCTATGCTTTCGTTGCCCAACATCCTGACATTGTCCCGGATCGTCGCTGTTCCGCTACTGGCCGCACTATTGTGGTGGCCTGACTGGTCGCTTGGATATTGGCTGGCATTTGCGTTGTATTGCCTGATGGGCATCACTGATTATTTTGACGGTTACATTGCGCGTTCTACCGGCGCTGTCTCGAAATTGGGTATGTTCCTTGACCCTATTGCCGACAAGATCATGGTTGCATCAGTCATTCTGGTCTTGACCGCACAGGGTTATTTGCGCGGTCCGTATGTGGGCGACATCCATGTAATTGCGGGGCTTATCATCCTTATCCGCGAGATTGCCGTTTCAGGTTTGCGGGAATTTCTGGCCGGTTTGCAGGTCTCGGTTCCGGTGACAAAGCTCGCCAAGTGGAAGACAACCTTACAGCTTGTTGCGCTCGGCGCGCTGATAGGTGGCGGCGCGGTGCATGGACCCCCGCCGGTGTCGTTAGAGGAAATCGGAAGGCCGATTGCCGATCAGTGGATTCACCTGGTTGGCTTGGCCAGCCTGTGGGGTGCTGCGATCCTTACGCTGATTACCGGCTGGGATTATCTGCGCGTTGGCCTCAAGCATATGGACTGACTGAACGGTCAGTCGAAAGCACCGGCCGCTTCTGTGCGAATGTCGATCAAAGGAATTCCGAAACGGTCGCGCGGATCGTCGCGATCGAATTGCTCGTCACGGTAGCCGAAATGATGAACGACCTTCTGGTGCAAAGGGATATCGAATTTTACGCCGACATTCTTGTCCACCCGCCACACGATATGACCGGGAACCTTGATCTTGCTGTTGAGAGAAATCTCAACTGCGTCGCCTTCACCGGCTTCGACAGTCGCGGCTTCGATCATACAACCGCCCGATGACAGATTGTACAATCCGACTTTGTGCTTTTTGCCTGCCAGTTTGCAGGTCACTTCAAGATCGGTTTTGAACCGGTTGTAAGAACGCATGGCTAAGTTTCCGCGACATTATTTTTAGTGACGGAATGCTTAACCAGAAACTTACCAAGATTTCGTAAACCTTACTTCACAGCTGCGGCGCACTGCGTGGATGTTAGCCCGCCCGCAGCTCCTGCGCCAGAAGCCTGAATTCATCGGAACGCGGCGAATTTTTGCGCCAGACCAGCGCAATCTCGCGGCTCGCCTTTTCCTCTTTGAGCGGGCGGGCCAAGACATTGGTATTTTCCAGAATTCCGGCATCCAGCGCCATCTCTGGCAGCATCGTCATACCCAGACCGTTATCGACCATCTGCACCAGCGTATGCAGGCTGGTGCCGATCATTGTCGCGCTGGCGTTGAGTTCCGGGCGGTTGCAGGCGGCCAGAGCGTGTTCCTTCAGACAGTGACCATCTTCAAGTAGCAGCAAATGCCCTTCATCGATCATCGATGCAGGCACGCTGGCGGGCGGGTCACGAGGCTTGTCTTCGGGAAATGCCACGAACAGCCGGTCATCGGCGATATGCTCGTAATCGACATCGCCCGTAGGGAAGGGCAGAGCGAGCAACACGCAATCTGCACGCCCATGATGGAGCGACTCGATCGCATCGGCGCTGGTTTCTTCACGGAGAAACAGCTTCAGGGCAGGGCGCTCTTTGCGCAAGCGCGGCAGGATGCGTGGCAACAGGAATGGCGCAATGGTGGGAATCACGCTCATCCGCAGCTCACCCGACAATGGCTTGCCCGATGCCTGAACCAATGCGCTCAAATCTTCAGCCTCGCGCAACAGGACATGGGCCTTGGCAACAACCTTGTCGCCCAGCGGTGTGAAGCGGACCACGCGGCGGCTGCGCTCCACAAGCGTGACACCCAGCAGGGTTTCTAGTTCGCGGATGCCTGCGGACAGGGTTGATTGTGAGACAAAACTGGCTTCGGCAGCGCGCCCGAAATGGCCGTGCTCATGCAGCGCCACGAGGTATTGAAGCTGCTTGATGGTCGGAAGGTAAGTGCTCACTCTGTAGCTTGCTCTTCATCTGCGGCATCATCAGCTTTCGCCTGATCTATGGCGTTCTGCAGATCATCGACATGCGTCATTTTGAGCTTGCCGTTCTTGACCGCAAAACCAAGCTTGCCTTCGACCAGTTCCAGCGCATCCTTACCAAAAACCTCGTATCGCCAGCCTTTCAGGATTTCGAGATCGCGCAGACCCGCCGCCAAGGCTTCCAGCTCGTCAGACTTGGTCAAAAGACGGCTGGCAATGTCGATTTCCCGCGAGCGGATTTTCAGGAGCAGTTTGAGCAAATCGGCGACCAATGCGCCTTCTTTCCCCAACGGTGCGCCGCGCTTGTTCTTAGTCGGCATTTCCTCTTTTGGTAGAGGCTCTGCATCGGCGAGGACCTTCATCATGCGCTTGCCGATGTCGTTCTCGCGCCATGCGTTGGAAAGGCCGCGAACCTTGGCCAGATCGGCCTGCTTCTTGGGAGGGTGTGCGGCTACATCGGCCAGCGTCTCATCACGCATAATCCGGCCACGCGGAATATCCTTGTGCTGTGCTTCGCCTTCACGCCATGCTGCCAGTGCTTTCAGGCGACCAAGAACCTGCGGGTTGCGGCCTTGTGCACGGATCCGGCGCCATGCCTGTGTCGGGTCGTTGCGGTAATTTTCAGGATCGGCGAGCTTTTCCATCTCCGCATTGAGCCATTTGCCTCGTCCTGTTTTAATGAGCTTTTTCAGCATCATCGGGAAGATTTCTGACAGATAGGTTACATCGCCAATGGCGTATTCGATCTGCCTGTCCGTTAGCGGTCGCCGGCTCCAGTCGGTAAAGCGTGCGCCTTTATCGACCGTCGTGCCTAGCCAACTTTCGACAAGGTTGGCGTAACCGATCTGCTCGCTCTGGCTGATAGCCATCATCGCAATCTGGGTGTCGAAAATCGGATGCGGTGTCTTACCGGTCATGTTGTAGATAATTTCCACATCCTGACCCCCGGCATGGAAAATCTTCAGCACGTCCTCATTGTCGCACATCAGGTCGAGCAGGCTGGTCAGATCGATACCATCGGCCAGCGGATCAATCGCGGCGGCTTCTTCCTCATTGGCGATCTGCACCAGGCAGAGTTCGGGCCAATAGGTGTTCTCGCGCATGAATTCCGTATCGACGGTCACGAAGTCGGATTTTGCGAGGCGGGCCACCAGATCATCAAGTGCTTCGGTGGTCGTAATCAAATCATGTATTTTCATTCTATTCTTCTATATGCGGGCGGAGTACCGCCACTCGGGACCCGCAACGGGATGCTGTCACCTTGACAAAACCCCTCGGTTCCCCTGTTAGCGCCCCCGATGAATCGGCGACTGCGCAACTGCTGCGCCACTAGCGCCATAGTCCGAAAAATGGAAAGATTTTAGATGCACGCTTATCGTACCCACAATTGTGCAGCCCTGACCAAGGCAAATGTTGGTGAAACCGTCCGTTTGTCCGGCTGGGTCCATCGTAAGCGTGACCACGGCGGCGTTTTATTCGTCGACTTGCGCGATCACTATGGGCTGACACAGATCGTTGCTGACGAAGATTCGCCCGCCTTGCCCATTCTTGACGGGCTTCGCGTTGAAAGCGTCGTCACAATCGACGGCGAAGTAAAGGCGCGGGGCGAGGGCACTATCAACGCCAATTTGCCAACCGGTGAAATCGAAGTGTTCGCGCGCGGCGTAACTGTCCAGTCGAAAGCTGACGAGTTGCCATTGCCGGTGGCCGGTGAGCAGGAATATCCCGAGGATATCCGCCTCAAATACCGCTTTATCGATTTGCGCCGCGAAACGATGCACAACAACATCATGCTCCGTAGCAAGGTGATTTCCTCGATCCGGCGCCGCATGACCGATCAGGGTTTTAATGAAATCCAGACACCCATTCTCGCAGCGTCCAGTCCGGAAGGCGCGCGCGATTATCTGGTGCCAAGCCGCTTGCATCCCGGCAGCTTCTACGCGCTGCCGCAGGCACCGCAGATGTTCAAGCAGCTGCTGATGGTCGGCGGTTTCGATCGCTATTTCCAGATCGCACCCTGTTTCCGTGATGAAGATTTGCGCTCGGACCGGAGCCCGGAATTCTACCAGCTCGACCTGGAAATGAGCTTCGTCACGCAGGAAGACGTTTTCCAGGCACTTGAGCCGGTTCTTGCTGGTGTGTTTGAGGAATTTGCCAATGGTAAGACAGTTACGCCAGCCGGTGAATTTCCACGCATTCCTTACAAGGAAGCCATGCTCAAATATGGCAGTGACAAGCCTGATCTGCGCAACCCGCTGTTGATTAGCGATGTCACAAGCCATTTCGAGAAGTCAGGCTTCGGTCTGTTTGAAAAGATTGTCGGCAGCGGCGGCGTAGTCCGTGTGATCCCCGCGCCGAAGACCAATGAGAAAAGCCGCAAATTCTTCGATGATATGAACAATTGGGCACGCGGCGAGGGCTTCGCCGGTCTCGGTTATGTCACCCGCAAGGGCGGCGAATTTGGCGGTCCTATTGCCAAAAACCACGGCCCTGATCTGATGGCAAAGCTGTATGAAGAGCTCGGTCTCGGTGATGACGACGGCCTGTTTTTTGCAGCGGGTAAAGAGAAAGAAGCGGCCAAACTGGCAGGTGCAGCGCGCACCCGCGTAGGTGAAGAGCTCGACCTGATCGAACAGGGTTGCTTCAAATTCTGCTGGATCGTCGATTTCCCGATGTTCGAATATGACGAAGAGCAGAAGAAAGTGGATTTCAGCCACAACCCGTTCTCCATGCCGCAGGGCGAGATGGAAGCACTGGAAACGCAGGATCCGCTGGAAATTCTAGCGTGGCAGTATGACATTGTGTGTAACGGCTACGAGCTATCGTCAGGCGCGATCCGGAACCACAAGCCGGAAATCATGTACAAAGCCTTTGAATTGGCCGGATATGACAATGCGACCGTCGACAAGGAATTCGGCGGCATGATCGAAGCCTTCAAACTTGGCGCGCCGCCGCACGGTGGCTCCGCGCCGGGTATCGACCGGATCGTGATGTTGCTGGCAGACGAGCCGAATATCCGCGAAGTCATCGCATTCCCATTGAACCAGAAGGCACAAGACCTGATGATGGGTGCACCAAGCGGTGTTTCGAACCAGCAATTGCGCGATGTGCACATTCGCGTCGTCGAACCGCCGAAACCTGCGGGTGAAGGCTGACAGCCTCTGGCCTTGCCATTCAGGCGTTGTTAAATCCCGGAACGTTCAATTCGTATGAATGACATTGTTCCGGGGGTTTCGATGAAATTTTCACCTGCTTCGAGTTTAGCCGCGATTGGTGCTTGCGCTATATTGGCTGCGCCCGTGCAGGCGGAAGTTCTGCCGGTTTCGGGTATCTATGCGGCGGGCAGTGATGCAGCTTCTGCTGTTGAAACGATAGCAGTCGAGAATTTCGGCGGAGACGAAGGTGCCGCGCTCAGCTTTGCAATCACCGATCGGCTCGAAAACGTCCGCATTGAAGGCGAGCCCTATTTCCAAATATTCCCGACTAGCGGTGATGATGTCGACGCTGTTCTGCGTGGTTCTGCGAATGCCGAAGTTCTGGAAACCGAGCTGGAAGATCGCAAAGTCACCAAATGCACAAAGAAGGACAAAGACAAGAAGTGCATTCGCGAAAAGGTAACTTTCTACGAATGCACAGAGCTGTCGGTAACTTTGTATCCGCGCGTCCGCCTGATCGCACAAAATGGCGGGGAATTATATTCTGCGCGCGATTCCCTGAGCCGGTCGGCCAGTTTTTGCGCGAATGACAGTTCAATCCCTTCCGCGCAGGGTATGATCGATTCGCTTATCAGCCAGTTTGCCGGTGAGGTACGGTCCGATTTCGCACCGGTCGAACGGTTTCAGGAATTCAGGGTGCTGGAAAGCCGCAAAGGCATGGATCGCGACGCGAAAAAAGCATTCAAGACTGCGGTAAAGCTGACCAAAAGCGATGTCGCAGCCTCTTGCAATGCTTTTGCGGCGCTGGAAGACACTAACCCGCAGCATGTGTCGGTCCTGTTCAATATCGGTCTTTGCGCCGAAGGACAGGGCGATTTGGACGCGGCCGAGAGCTTCTACCAGCGCAGTCTGGATGTCGAGCCGGGCAAGGATAATCCGACATCGGGTATCAGCCGCATTTCCAGTAAACGCCGCGCTGCGGAACAATTGGCGGTCCGGTTTGGTGCGGAAAACAGTCAGGAGCCGGTCGAAGATCAGGAACTGCAGGGAGATGCTGTGACCGAGCCGCAGACTTGAAAAAGGCGAACGCAGCACCCACAATTATGTTGATTGATGGGTACCTATGCCCTCTTGCCACAACGCTCGCCGTTCATTAGGGCGACAGGAAAGTTTCTAACCCCAATTTCGAGAGGGAAAATATGTCCGATACCGCTGATCGCGTTTCCAAGATTGTTGTCGAACACCTCGGCGTAGAAGCCGACAAGGTGACCCAGGAAGCCAGCTTCATTGATGACCTTGGCGCAGACAGCCTCGACATCGTTGAACTGGTCATGGCGTTCGAAGAAGAATTCGGCGTTGAGATCCCTGACGATGCAGCTGAGAAAATCACCACCGTGGGTGATGCAACGAAGTTCATCGAAGAGCACAAGGGCTGATAGCCCGTCCCGCCGTGCTCGCTTGGCGGCTCGTCAATCGGGCGCCGGCGGGAAACAGACAGGCTCGACCCTTGGCTGGGTTGGGCCTGTTGTCTTTTAGGGTGTTGATTACGCATCAGAACGCCTGATTTTGGAGAATACAATGCGTCGTGTCGTCGTAACCGGTCTTGGTCTAGTCACTCCTTTGGGAGGAGACGTAGAAACGTCATGGGCCAACATTCTCGCCAGCAAGAGCGGTGCGGGGCAGATTACCAAATTCGATGCGTCAGACCAGAAGTGCACCATCGCGTGTGAAGTGAAGCCGAAAGATCACGAATACGGCTTCGATCCTGACAAACGCGTCGATCACAAGGTTCAGCGTCAAGTCGATCCCTTCATCGTGTATGGTATCGATGCTGCCGGGCAAGCGCTGGAAGATGCAGGTCTGACCGAGATGGACGATGCGATGAAGGCACGTGCCGGTTGCTCTATTGGCTCCGGCATTGGCGGTCTTCCAGGCATTGAAAGCGAATCGCTGGTCCTTGCCAATCGCGGCCCGGGCCGGGTTAGCCCGCACTTCGTTCACGGTCGGTTGATCAACCTCATTTCAGGTCAGGTTTCCATCAAATACGGCCTTATGGGCCCGAACCACGCGGTTGTGACTGCTTGTTCTACCGGCGCGCATTCGATTGGCGATGCGGCGCGCATGATCCGTGATGATGATGCGGATATCATGCTTGCAGGCGGTGCAGAGGCAACCATTTGCCCGATTGGTATTGCTGGCTTCGCACAAGCGCGCGCTCTCAATATGAGCATGAACGACCGCCCTGAAGAAGCCAGCCGCCCTTATGATAAAGGCCGTGACGGATTCGTCATGGGTGAGGGCGCGGGTGTTGTCGTGCTCGAAGAGTACGAGCACGCCAAGGCGCGCGGCGCGACCATCTATGCTGAAGTGGTAGGCTATGGCCTGTCGGGTGACGCCTATCACGTCACGGCCCCCCATCCGGAGGGTAAGGGCGCCGAACTCGCCATGAATATGGCGCTGCGCAAGGCCGGTTTGTCAGCAGGCGACGTCGATTATGTCAACGCGCACGGCACCTCGACCATGGCCGATACTATCGAACTGGGCGCCGTAAAACGCGTTCTGGGCGATGATCTGGGCGGCGCATCCATGAGCTCGACCAAGTCTGCCATCGGTCACTTGCTCGGCGGCGCAGGCGCTGTGGAAGCGATTTTCTGCATACTCGCAATTCGCGACCAGATCGTACCGCCAACGCTTAACCTGAACGATCCTGATGAAGGCACCGAAGGCGTCGATCTTGTGCCGCTGGTTGCGAAGAAGCGTGAAGTTCGCGCTGTGCTTAATAACAGCTTCGGCTTTGGTGGGACCAATGCCAGCCTGGTGATGAAAAAGGTCGACTGATCATGCGGCGCTTGGGCGGTCTGATTGCCGCAGTTGTGGCCATAGTGGTCACACTTACGGTCATAGGTTTTGTAGGCGGCTGGTACAGCGCGTCCGACGTTACAGAAGACACGCCCTTCGTAATCGAATCCGGTGCAACGCTGACCTCTGTGGCCAACCGTTTGGAAGAAGAGGGGCATATTGCTTCAGCCGATGCATTCCTGTTGCGGGCCAAAGTGCTGGGCGGCGGGGATGCCATTCAGGCTGGCGAATTCTTGCTACCGGCTGGTGCTTCGCCTTCCGATATGCTCGATGCCTTCCAGAGTGGTGACGTAATCCGTCGCTTCATCACTATTCCCGAGGGTATGCCCTCGATATTGGTCTATGAAGCTTTGATGGGTGAACCTCTGCTCACCGGCGAAATCCCGGTCCCGGAAGAAGGCAGCATTCTGCCTGACACCTATGATTTCGTCCGTGGCGAAGAACGGACCAAGGTTCTGGCACGTATGCAGGTGGCCATGCGGAACTATCTTGCCGAGGCGTGGCCCAAACGAAAGCCGGGTATTGCGGTCGACAATGTGAAAGATGCGGTAATCCTTGCATCGATCGTCGAGAAAGAGACCGGCAAACCATCCGAACGCCGGCTTGTTGCGGGACTGTATTCGAACCGCGTCAAGGAAGGGATGCTGTTGCAGGCTGACCCAACGATCATTTATCCGATCACAAAAGGTAAGCCACTCGGACGCCGGATTCGCCAGTCTGAAATCGCAGCCGTAAACGACTATAACACCTATTCGATGATCGGACTTCCCAAGGGCCCCATCACCAATCCGGGGCGCGAATCTATTGCCGCAGTGCTTGATCCCGAGCAACATGGTTATCTGTTCATGGTCGCTGATGGCACTGGCGGACACGAATTCAATGAAACTCTGGCTGGTCATCAGGCAGCGGTCGACAAGTGGTTCGCACTACGCCGTAAACGTGGGGAAATGTGAGCGAAAATTCCGGGGCAGCACCGTTTATCGTCACCGCCGAACTCCCCGGCGACCTGGCGAAATATGCGACTGAGTTACGCACCGAGCATTTTCCACCGGAGCGCAATTACCTCAAAGCACATGTGACACTTTTCCATGCTCTGCCACCTTCGTGCGAGCGCGAGATCAAGACTGCGCTGGCGCAAGAGGCGAAAGAGAATGCACCGGTCGCCGCGCAACTTGAAGGGGTCATGCCTTTGGGGCGGGGTACTGCCTTGCGTCTATCCAGCCCTGATATGATTGCAATCTGGCGACATCTGGCGGACCGGTTCCATGGTCTGCTGACACCGCAGGACGAGCACAAGCCGCGCCTGCATGTAACGGTCCAGAACAAGGTTTCACCGAAAGAAGCCAAGGCTTTGCAGGCGGAACTGGAGTGGGAAGTGGACCCGCGCCCGTTCCGTTTCACAGGCCTTTCGCTGCACATATATCGCGGCGGTCCGTGGGAGTTCGTCCGAACCTATCCGTTCCGCGGTTGACCAAGCACAATTTGCCTGTGTTTTGGTGTTGACCACCGCGCGCCACCCCCCTAAATGCGCCGCCTGCGCAGGCATATTGTCGCGCTTGCCTCTATGGGGCGGAGTAGCTCAGCTGGTTAGAGCAGCGGAATCATAATCCGCGTGTCGGGGGTTCGAGTCCCTCCTCCGCTACCAAATTTCGACATCACCGTTACTTGCGCACCAGCTTTTGCAGGAGCGGGCGGATGCGCAGGAAGGATGTGTAGAAACGGTCCATCACCCAAACCATGCCCGGTATGCGCGCTAGCAGGCCGAGCGGGCGGAGCATGGGAATTGCGCGCCACATCGCAGCAAAAGCTGCAGCGCCGGAATGTATAGTATCGCCTTCTTTAGCGTGGAAGCGTGCGAGCAGACTCTCCCGGTTGATTGGACAGTTCAGCGGTGAGTTGTTCGCAGCATTTACGAAATTGATCCGCCCCGCCTTGTCGAGATGCCGCATCAAGGCGATCTCTTTCAGGCAGATTGGGCAGTTTCCATCGAACCATACGGTGACCTGATATTCCACGCTGGCAATATGGGACGCCAGGCAGAAAGTGCAACGCATGCTTGTGTGCTGCCTTCTGGAATGGCACGGCATTCACCATGGATAGAGACAGAGTTTTGCCGCTCAGCGGTGTGCACAATTTTCGTGATTATGGCGGCTATGCGGTGTCGGGCGGAGGCAGGGTCAAGACGGGTCTGCTGTTCCGTTCCGGTGAGCATGGCAAGGCAACCGACACCGATCTGGCAGCTATCGATGCGTTGGGTCTGGCACATGTGATCGATCTACGCGGCAATAGCGAGCGGCGGGCGAACCCCTGCAAACGCGGCCCTGACTTTTCGGCCGAAGTGCATTTTTTCGATGGCGAGACAGCGGGGCTGGCTCCGCATGTCGAGGCAGCAAAAGACTCTATCAACGCCGAAGCAGCGCATGCGGCCATGGAAAACCTATACGCCCAGCTGCCTTTCCGCGACAATCTGATCTGGATTTTCAAACGGTATTTCGCGGCGCTGGCCTCGGGTGAGGGGGCGAGCGTGGTACATTGCCTTGCGGGCAAGGACCGCACGGGCATGGCTGTCGATCTGCTGCATCATGTGCTGGGCGTCCATCCCGATGATGCAATGTCGGATTATCTTCTGACGAATACTGCCGGTAACATGGATGCGCGTGTTGCGGCGGGTGCCAAAGCGGTGCGTGCGAAATATGGCAATGTCGATGATGCGACGATCCGCGTGCTGATGGGCGTGGATGCCCGGTATCTGCACGCAGCGCGCAAAGCTGTGGAGGAAGAGCATGGGTCTCTCGACGCCTTCCTGCGCGATGTGCTGGAGGTTGACGAGACCAAGCGCGAGGCATTGCGCTTGCATCTGGTAGAAGCGTAACCAGATCAGTATCTCACACGAAATCAGGGCAGGACGGTCGTCGCTATCCTCCCTTTGAACGGACAAGTTTCATGGCAACTCATCACACCAAAATGCTCATCATCGGTTCCGGTCCGGCGGGTTATTCCGCAGCTATTTACGGCGCCCGCGCCATGCTTGAGCCGATTGTGGTGCAGGGGCTGCAACCCGGTGGTCAGCTAACGATCACCACGGATGTCGAGAATTACCCCGGTTTCCGCGATGTGGTTCAGGGGCCATGGCTGATGGAAGAGATGCAGGCGCAGGCCGAGCATGTTGGCACGCGCATGATGTGGGATACGATTGTCGATGTCGATCTTGCCGGTGGTTCTCCCTTCCGGGCGGTGGGCGATAGCGGCGATGAGTACATTGCGGACACCGTCGTGATCGCGACTGGCGCACAGGCCAAGTGGCTGGGTGTTCCGGGAGAGCAGGAACTGGGCGGCAAGGGTGTCTCTGCCTGTGCAACCTGCGACGGATTTTTCTTCCGCGGCAAGAAGGTCGTGGTGATCGGCGGCGGCAATACGGCGGTTGAAGAGGCGCTGTATCTGACCAACCACTCCGACGATGTGACGCTGATCCACCGCCGCGATGAACTCCGGTCTGAGAAGATCCTGCAAGAGCGTCTGTTTGCGTCCGACAAGATTACTCCGCTTTGGAATAAGACTGTGCAGCGCTTTGTTGCTGGTGAGAATGGCGCGCTACACCACTTGGAGCTGGTGGACACGGTTACGGGCGAGACGAGCACGCTGGAGGCTGATGGCGCATTTGTGGCTATTGGTCATGCGCCGGCAACCGAACTGTTCACAGGCAAACTGCCGATGGATGATGGTGGCTATCTGCTGGTTGAGCCGGGCACGCCAAAGACGGAGATCCCCGGCGTGTTTGCTTGCGGCGACGTGATGGATCACACCTATCGTCAAGCTGTGACGGCCGCCGGTACCGGCTGTATGGCCGCGCTCGATGCAGAACGGTTCCTCGCAACGCTGGAGCATGCGAAAGCCGAAGCGGCGGAGTAACTTTCCGACTTTTGTGAGGCCCCGCCTTTGTCGGGCGGGGCGCTCGCTCAAATGTGGATGTCGAATACGGGGATCGCAGCGTGGAAGATCAGCACGATCAGCATCACGCTGGATAGTGCAAACAGCACGAAGCGCGCCATCACCTTGTTCGCGGTCGCCTGTACCAGCGAGTGTGCAACGCGCAGGCCGACATAAATCCACGCGATCAGCGCGTTCATGCCTTCGCCCTGACCGATCATGGCGAGTGTCAAAGCCACCGCATAGAACACTGTAGGTTGTTCATGCAGGTGGTTGTAATTATGGGCCTTTGACTGAACATTCGCCGGCAGAGTTTTGTCCAGCGTACCGGTAACAGCAGCATCGTCTGGCGCAATATTGGCTTTCGACATCGCCGGAATACGCGTTGCGTACATCCATGCCCACATGACCATGGTCCATGCCATCAAGGCGACAACGGGTTTGAGAATTTCGGCTTCGATCATGCGAGAACTCCGGGATCAGCAAGAAGGGTCGCCATAACGGCGCGAATGGCGAGGATCAGCAGCGCGATGGTGCTGATCAGAAAGAGCAGGAAGCGGATATTGACCTTGTTCACTGTCGCTTGCCAGATCGAGTGGACAATCCGAAGCGCGACATAGACCCATGCGAGCAGCACGTCCCAGCTTCCCGCTCCGGCAATCGCGAGGATCACCACCGTGGCATAGAAGATGGTCGGCTGCTCCATCAGATGCGCGTAATTATGCGCTTTCCAATTGACCTTGTCCGGAATCACACCTTCCAGATCCTGCCCGCGTCCACCGGGCTTAGCCTCGCTAAGCCCACTGCCGGATTTCTTGATCGCGGGTAGGCGCGTTCCGGCCATCCAGAACAGCATAATGATCGACCACAGCACCAGAATTGCTGCGGGAGCGAGTATTTGCGCTTGCATATTGAAGTCCCCCATTCAGGCCATGACCCTGCTTTCAGGCGCGTTACTTGTCAATTGTGCGGGCAAAACTTGCCGCATCGGTATTGCCGCCGGTGAGCATGATGACCGTGTCAGCGTCCAGAGGAACTTTTCCGGACAAAGCAGCGGCCAGAGCAGCGGCACCGCCTGGCTCGACCACCAGTTGCAGTTTCGAGAAGGCAAAGCGCTGTGCCTCGCGCACTTCGTCGTCCGTCACGGTAACACCCGGTTCGCTTCTGCCCGTGAGTACACCCAGATTGATCGGTGCGGTCGCTACTGGCTGGAGGGCATCGCAGATTGTCTTGGGAGCGTCCTCGCCAGCGCGCACAACCTCGCCAGCACGCAGCGCCTGCCCGACCATATCCCATCCCGCCGGCTCTACCGGGGTGATGCGCGCATCGGGGCAAGCGAGCGATAGCCCGGCCGCCAATCCGCCGCCGCCACAACAGGCGATGATGGCCGATGGCTGTCTACCAAGCTGCTGCGCGATTTCGACTCCCGCGCTACCTTGTCCCTCGATCACCCACGGATCGGCGAAAGCGTGGACCAGCACCGCGCCGCTTTTGGCTTGCAGCTTTGCCGCAACCTCGTCGCGGTCTTCGCCCGGGCGGTCATACAGAACAATCTCGGCACCAAGCGCCCGGGTGGCATTCAGCTTCACTTGCGGAGCATCGCGCGGCATAACGATGGTTGCCGCAATACCCAGCCTTCGTGCAGCCCATGCGACGCCTTGTGCATGGTTGCCGCTCGATACTGCGATCACACCGCGCGCTTTCTCTTCGGCGGTCAGATCGCTCAGCCGGTGCCATCCGCCGCGAATTTTGAACGCGCCAATGGGTTGCAGGTTTTCGGCTTTCACCCAGCACCGCGCATCGCCGATCTCGACCGGAAGCAACGGAGTAGGCGGCAGAATCGCAGCGATTTTCTCTGCGGCACGCGTAACGCCATCGGCGGTCGGCAATCTGTTAGCATTCAGCATTCTATCACCATTCCTGAACACATGGACCGCATGGACCACTGTCCTGATTGGGAAAGCGAGCCTCAGCGAAAGAGACTTTGGACAAGGTGTGAATCTGGGTTGAGACAATCATCGCACCTTTATGCCTGAACTTGCCTGCGTAGGAAATCACTAGCGAAATTCTCTATGACCACGCCGGATCGTTTGGCCATCCCCGATCATTGCCCTACAGAGCGCCCAAGAATCGCATTTGGAGTATTTCGCCTATGTCCACAGTCCTCGTTATCGGTGCCGGCGGTGTCAGTTCGGTCTGCGTCCACAAAATGGCCATGAATGCCGGAATCTTCTCCAGCATCCATCTCGCCAGCCGCACGAAGAGCAAATGCGATGCCATTGCCGCCAGCGTGAAGGAACGCACCGGCCAGCAGGTTGCGACATATGAAATCGATGCCGAGGAAGTGCCTGCGATGATCAACCTGATCAAGAAAGTGCAGCCTTCTCTGGTGGTCAATCTGGCGCTGCCATATCAGGATTTGCCGATCATGGATGCGTGTCTGGAAGCGGGCGTGGATTACCTCGATACGGCCAATTACGAGCCAAAGGACGAGGCAAAGTTCGAGTATCACTGGCAGTGGGCCTATCATGACCGGTTCGAAGATGCCGGGATCATGGCGCTACTCGGCAGCGGTTTCGATCCGGGTGTGACCAGCGTGTTCACCACCTGGCTCAAGAAACACAAGCTAAAGACGATCCGCACGCTCGACATCCTCGATTGCAATGGCGGCGACCACGGGCAGGCATTCGCAACCAACTTCAATCCGGAGATCAATATCCGTGAAGTTACCGCGGCTGCACGTCACTGGGAAAATGGTCAGTTCGTGGAAACGCCTGCGCTTTCCAACCGGCAGGAATTCGACTTCGAAGCGGTCGGCACAAAGAACATGTACATGATGTATCACGAAGAGCTGGAGAGCATCACCAAGTTCAATCCGGAAATCGAGCGTGCGCGTTTCTGGATGACCTTTGGCGATGAGTACATCAAGCACCTCACCGTGCTGCAGAATGTCGGCATGACCGGAATCGAACCGGTTCGGTATCAGGGACAGGATATCATCCCGCTGCAATTCCTTGCCGCGGTATTGCCCAAGCCTGAAACGCTTGGCGAGACGACGAAAGGCAATACCAATATCGGCGTCATCGCAACTGGCGAAGCGCTGGATGGTTCGGGCGAGAAAACGTTCTACATCAACAATATCTGCTCGCATGAAGCAGCGTATGAAGAGACCGGCAATCAGGCGGTGTCTTACACCACCGGCGTTCCCGCCATGATCGGTTCTGCGATGATGGTGCAGGGTGTTTGGTCAGGGGACGGCGTGTTCAACATGGAACAGATGGACCCCGATCCGTTCATGGATATGCTCAATGAACACGGTCTTCCGTGGCAGGTGAAGGAACTGGACGGGCCGGTTGGGTTTTAGGGTTGGCATATGTTTCTGGCGCTCAAACAAAGCCTTAAGAATATCAATGGATGGAAATGGGCTGCCTTGTTTCTATTCGAATTTGTCGTTGTTCTGCTCGGCGTTCTCGCCGCGCAGATGCTGCAAGAACGGTTTCAGGCCCAGCAGCAAAAGGCTAGCTTCGAAGCGAACCGGATCGCCCTTAATCGGCAGTTGGATAATGTTGGCACTGGCTTTATCCAGCGTGGACTTCAGACCCAATGCGTTGTCAAGAATTTGCGCCGGATCGTTGCCACGGTGGAGGCGGGACGAGCGCTTCCGGAAGGCGTATTTACGACTCACCCGCCGAAAGGAGCTGGCGAACTGACGGTCTGGGATAGTGAGCTTGCGGCACAAACCCGTAAATATCTCGATGATCAAGACGCCGGCACTTACGAATTTCTGGGTCTGATCGCAGGCGATCTTCGTAGCGCAGCCCAGCGTGAAGAATCCGACTGGGCAACACTTGCACTCGCCAATAATAACGTGTCACAGCTTGGCGATGCCGGTCGTACGCAGGTCTTGCTGGCGGCGAACAATCTGCTTCATGCTTATGAAGGCTGGGAGCGTGCTCCGGCGACTGTCGCGGGACTTATGCAGCGTGTTGGTGCGCGCCCTGACCCAAATCAGATCCGTGCAGTCCATCCGGAGGGCGCGCTTTGTCGTGGCCCGGTTTTGAAAGGGCTCGAAGCACTGAACCTTCCTGCCCCAGACGGGGGCAACTGATGGAAACCAAAGCCGGTGATCCAGGTGCATTTGCCCATTTTGACCTGAACCGTGTCGAAAGCCCTGCCTTCGTGGTCGATGCGGCAAAGTTGCGCGCCAACCTGCAAATTCTCGCGGATATTCGCGATGCGGCGGACATAAAGGTTCTTGCTGCGCTCAAGGCGTTTTCGATGTTCTCGGTCGCGCCGATTATTGGTGAATATCTTGACGGTGTTTGCAGCTCGGGCCTGTGGGAAACACGGCTGGCTTCGGAATTCTATGATGGCGAAATCTCGACCTATTGCGCCGCCTACAAGCCCGACGAACTGGAAGAAATCTGCCGACTGTCCGATCACGTGATCTTCAATTCCCCCGGCCAGATGCAGCGCGCGGCGCTCATTCTGGATCAGGCACGGGTGACCGGCGGGGACGTTGATGTGGGCTTGCGGATCAATCCGCAGGTCCCCACCGGAGAAGTGCCGCGTTATGATCCGTCCAGCCCCGGCAGCCGCTTGGGCTTTCCGCTCGATCAATTGACGGAAGAGCATATGGAAGGGGTGGACGGGATCCACTTCCACAATTTGTGCGAGCAGGATTTCGAGCCTTTGGCGCAGACATGGGACCGCGTGTTCGATGCGATCGAACCCTATTTCGACCAGCTTAAATGGATCAATATGGGCGGCGGGCATCACATCACCCGCGATGATTACCAGCGCGAGGAGCTGGTCGAGTTTCTGAAAGACGCGAAGGAAGATACCGGCGCAGAGATTTATCTGGAACCGGGTGAGGCGGTCGCGCTGGATGCGGGAATTCTGGTCGGAACGATCCTCGACAATGGCGAGAACGGGATGCCGCTCGCGATTACGGACATATCCGCCACCTGTCATATGCCCGATGTGATTGAGGCACCATATCGACCCGCAATGCTGCATGAAGGGCGTGAAGTGAGTCCCAGCGAAGGCTGGGACCTCCCGCAATCTGGCGCAAACCCGATGGAGGCCCCAGCCTCCGCTGGGGCTCGGCAGCCGGTCAGATTAGGCGGCCCGTCCTGTCTCGCTGGCGATGTGATTGGTGACTACAGTCTACCCGTGCCAAACGAGCCGGGGCAGCGCATCGCCTTCCTCGATCAGGCGCATTATTCGATGGTGAAGACCAACACGTTCAACGGAGTCCAGCTGCCGAGTATCTATCTGTGGGACAGCGAAACCGATGTGCTGGAACTGGTCAAAAGCTTCGGATACGAGGATTTCCGGAACCGGCTCAGCTGACCGAGCTGTGCCCGCGATCCGGCTCGTTGAGTGACTTGGCGAGATCGGCAAGGCGCGCAAACTGGTCGATGGTTTTTTCCAGGCGGTATCGATCATCCGCAGCGTCGATGGATCCGCTTTCGAACATATTGCCGCCATTGATCACAACGGTCAGTTCGCCTTCGGAAAACAGGCAGCAAATGTCGTCTCCATCGAACGCCTGTTCGATGGAGATCAACCGCTCGACATAGGTCGGGTGCACCAGATAGCGTGCCTCGACCTGATCGGTGGAGAATATGTCGAACACGTCCTCCAGCTCCGGATGGACCATATCGACATGGCCCAGAACTTTGCCGCCAAGTTTCACTTCGTCCTTCACACCGCCAAAGAAGCGATTGTGCTTGCCCGCCCGCTGGACGAGCGTTGTTCCATATGCGTTGCGTGCCAGACCCATAGTCAAGATGGCTCCGCGGAAAACAGTGACCCAGCGCCGGTTCTTGCCCGATCCACGGCGCTCTTCCAGATGCGCTTCGTGAAGGACGAAATAGTGGCCGTCATAATGTCCGCTCCATCCGTCTTCGAATGACCCGCGATCATGGCTCGGCAACATCTTGAAAACCTTGGCATTCTCGAAGCCGCGACCCGGTTCCAGATCGTGGACATATTTCAGCTCCAGCGCATCGGCGATCGCTTCGTTAATACCAATCTTTACCGTGCGCACAGCTTCGCGGATTGGCCCCTGCGTCCAGAACCACAAGGCGGCACCGGCGAAGAGCGAAACAAACAGTTTGAATCCGAAATCAACCGGAACCAGAATCCAGAAGAGGGCGAGCAAGGGCAGGGCGACGATTCCCGCTTTGAAGACGCGATCCGAGGCCTGTTCTTTTGCGGCCTCGCGCACAGCGCTCTGGCTTTCGAGCCACTGGCCCAAAGGCCCCGCCATCAGTTCCGCCGCATTGGGATATGCGCTCATGCCTGAACTCTGTCCGCCTGTTGAATTTGCTTAACGATCTGCTGCTATAGTACACGGTAATCACAAATAGGGGATTACCGTGACTGTTTTTATCATTCTGGCCGTTATTGCTGTGCTCGCGATCATCGTGATCGGCATTTACAACCGGCTCGTCGGTCTGCGCCAGAACGTCAATCAGGGCGTTGCCGATATCGATGCGCAATTGCGCCAGCGGCACGATCTGATCCCCAATCTGGTCAAGACGGTGCAGGGCTATGCGGCGCATGAAAAAGAGACGCTGGATTCGGTTATTGCGGCGCGCAATCAGGCGGCAGAGGGTTCAGTCTCTTCCAATGACGAAGCGCAATTGCGGGTCGCGCTGGACAAGTTGCTGGCGCTGGGCGAGGCCTATCCCGACCTCAAAGCCAGCACCAATTTCCAGGAATTGCAGCGAGAGCTGGCCGATGTGGAAGACAAGCTTGCCGCAGCGCGCCGTGCGCTCAACGCAGCTGTCTCGCGCTTCAATACCGCACGGGAGAGCTTTCCGGCGATCCTGTTTGCCGGTGCGCTTGGTTTTGAGCAGGCCGATTTCCACAAGCTGGACGACAGCGAAAAAGGTGTTGTCGACCAAGTCCCCGACGTACAGTTCTGAGCGGACCTGCGCATCGGAACCGAATGCGCTCCCGGCCATTATGGCGGTGAAGCAAATCGTACATGCGAGATGCGCTTTTTGCTTGCGAAATCACGTATGCGCCGTATAGGCGCGCTCCACTGCCCCAAGGGACTTTTTCACCGCAAGGCAGCCTTGACGTTTAACTACCTTCAGGGGGTCCCTTGAGTTGCACATCTATCCTAACGCCACTGCTGTAGTCCGCGACCTCGCGCCGGACGAACCGGTCATCCTCAATCGCCCGCAAGCCGCCGCGCGCGCCGCCCGCTTCTTTGTCGAGAAGTTTCCGGGCAAATCGCTCTATGCGGTAAAGGCGAACCCTTCGCCCGAATTGCTGCGCATTCTGTTCGATAACGGGATCACCCATTTCGACGTCGCATCGATTGCCGAGGTACGCCTCGCTGCGGCAACGGTGCCGGAAGCGACGTTGTGCTTCATGCATCCGGTCAAGACACCCCGCGCCATCCGCGAGGCCTATCACCAGCACGGCGTTAAAACCTTCAGCCTTGATACGCCCGAGGAGTTGGAGAAAATCGTCGAAGCCTGCCGCGACGAGCAGGGCAATGCGGCAACTGACCTGCGCTTGCTGGTGCGTTTGCGCGTTTCTTCCGAACATGCAGAGCTCTCCCTCGCATCGAAATTCGGTGCCGATCTGGGTGAAGCGTCCGAACTGCTGTCACTGACCCGCCAGCACTGCGATTGGATGGGGATCTGCTTCCACGTAGGCAGCCAGGCGATGAGCCCGTTTGCCTATGTCCAGGCACTCGACCGCGTGCGCGCGATTATTGCGGATGCCAGCGTGGTTATCGATATGGTCGATGTCGGCGGCGGTTTCCCCAGCGTCTATCCCGGCATGGAGCCACCTCCGCTGGAAGACTACTTCAAGATCATCCACCAGCATTTCTACGCGCTGCCGATTGCTTACAACGCAGAACTGTGGTGCGAGCCGGGCAGGGCGCTATGTGCGGAATACAGCTCGATCATCGTCAAGGTCGAGAAACGCCGCGGCGACGAACTGTATATCAATGACGGTGCCTATGGCGCGCTGTACGATGCTGCGCATGTCGCGTGGCGTTTTCCCGTTAACGCACTGGAAGATGATCTGCGCGATCCGCTGGAGGATTTCAGCTTCTTCGGCCCCACGTGTGACGATGCCGACTTTATGCAAGGCCCGTTCCCGCTACCGGGAGACATTCAGGCCGGAGACTATATCGAAATCGGCATGCTCGGCGCCTATGGCGCCGCCATGAAAACCGGCTTCAATGGCTTCGGCGATGCGGAACAGGTGCTGGTCGCGGATGAACCCATGGCAAGCCTGTATGACGGCTCACGCGAGCGTCCTGCGGCAGATAATGTGGTGAGCTTGCGGTAGTCACTTTGGGTGTACGTTTCTTGACTTTTTCGACTTTCTTGCTAACTTGTGAAAGTCAGCCGGCAGAGGATTTGCCTCGGTGAGTCCCAGTGGAAACACGCCGGTTGACCTCATTTCGGCCAGAGCTTTGCTCTAAAAATTTCAATGTCTGAAAAAGCCGCGCAGATGTCCTTCACGCCTTGCTGACTACGCGACATGTTCTTTTTCATCCAGTGCTCACGATTATCGGAACCACTTTCATTGAAAAGTCGGTCCAATTCTCTTCGCTGATACATTCGCTTAAGTTGAAAATATGTAATCACATCGCATGCCTGAATGATCGGGCTGTTATGTGATTTTACAAAATGAACTGAGTCGATAATTCTCGTAATCCGGATGGTTCGAAAGCCCCAAAAAGTCCCATGTCTTTTTGCGTGAATGATATCTGCGAACAAGTCAGCCTCAACTTCTTGTTGCTCATCTGCGATCAAAAGCCCGAAGCTGTCCTTGCTGCTCAGCCAAGGTTCTAGTCTTTCGACGATAAATTGAAATGCGATGCGATGGGGATGCTCATTGGCTGCGCTCTTCAATTTATCAACAGCACCCCAGCCAAAAGCTGCAGCATATTCGGAACAAGCCTCAGCAATTTCAATACACGCAGCAACTCTCTGTGCTGGGGCTATGCCTGTGAAGTCGCCAGATCCCCCAAAAAGCTCTGAACCGTGAAACTCAAAACCTACTCGTTGAGCCTCGTTGGGAAACCGTTCATTGGCGATCGATAATAGTTTGTCTTCCAAAGCTCTCACGTTGCGATCTTCGACGACCAAGCATCCTATTAAATGAAACGGTTGGTCGGGATCAGCTCGCCTGCCTGTGTTTCCAGACTCGTCCATATAAGCTAAGTACATGGTCTTGCCTCACCCAAACCCCACAAATCGCGCCGCTTCATCCACTTCACGCCGGGTAATCTTCACCGGATTCGCCGGGAAGTCCGGATCGGGCCAGCCCATGGCAACGGCTTTCATAATCACCTGATCGTCCGGGATGCTGGCGTGTTCGCGCACCACAGGACTTTGCATGATGCCCTGCGAGTTGATCACACAGCCTAGGCCGCGTGACCATGCGGCGTTGACGAGGGCGGTGGTCACGGCGCCGCAATCGAATACGGTGTCATCGGCGTCGGACAATTCCTTGTCATACGTGATGATCACGCACACAGGCGCGTCGAACTGGCGGAAGCCGCGCAGGACCCAGTCTTGCCGTTTCTCCTTGTCGTCGCGTTCTATGCCCATGGCTTCGAACAGCTGGATTGCGCAGCCGACCTGCCGGTCACGGTGGACGCCCTGGAATGGATGCCCTTTGCGGAATTCGCGGCTGTCGGGCTCTCCGGCCAGAATGCGCTCTGTATTGCCCTTGCGGATACGGTCGAGCGGCTCGCCGGTGATGACGTGGAAGTGATAGGGCTGCGTATTCATAGATGACGGCGAACGCATCGCCATCGCCAGAATTTCCTCGATCAGTTCGCGCTCGACCGGCTTGTCGAGATAGCCGCGAATGCTCCGCCTGCCGAGGACCACATCATCATATTGCATCAATTCCAGCTCCCATTGATTTCGCAAAGGGAGTGGCGGATTTTGCGAAGCGGGGCAACCGCCTAGCGGTGTTGCCGTTCAATCAGGCGATTTCCATGAATTTCGGCGTCGACTGGTCGCGCTTGCCTTCGTTCGGTCCGGCAGTACCGGGCTTTTCGGGCAATCCGGCAGCAGCAATGGTCAATGG
>JAHDDJ010000130.1:3684-5753 GCA_020629385.1 Erythrobacter sp. | reverse complement strand
ACATTTGCGCTGCCGATCAGCAACGCATCAAACGCTGATGGGTCAGGCGCAGTCCAACTGACCGGCTCGATCACAGAAAGCGGGCAAGGCACAATGTCCAGTCCCCGCTCCCGCCCCTTGGCAACGGTATCGGACAGGCCGGGCTCGGGCCGGATGCACAGAATTGGCAGCGTCATCAGCCGCCCTCGAACAAGCGCGCCACGGCTTCGGGTGCACGCGCCAGCAAATCACGACCCATCTGGCGGAATTGCGAAAGGTCGGAATATGGCGCAGTCAAACTATCCTCGATCCGGTCGAGCCCATCGGAACTGAAGATCGCGGCACGCATCATCAGTTTGTCGCCTTCAAGCCTGCTGAGAACCGCAATCGGGCTGTGGCATGTGCCCCCCAATCCTTCCAGCAACGCGCGTTCCGCCATAACGGTGACGCGACTGGGAGCGTCATCTATCGCTGCGAGCAAGTGCAGCGTTTCCTGATCCGCGCTGTTACACTCCACTCCAATTGCGCCCTGCGCTGGTGCAGGCAGCCATAGATCGGCATCCAGCGGCGTTCCGGTGCTGGTTCGATCAGTCCGGTTCAGGCCCGCCGCCGCGAGCAGCGTCACATCCGCCTCCCCAGCTGCAAGTTTTGCAAGCCGTGTTGCAACGTTCCCGCGAAACGAAACGATCTCGCAATCCGGTCTGTGGTGCAGCATCTGCGCAGCGCGGCGCGGCGCGCTCGTACCAACTCGTCCTCCTTGCGGAATGGCGCGGATGCTGGGCGCACCGATCAGTACATCGCGCACATCTTCTCTTGGGAGAATCGCCGCAATGGTCAGGCTATCCGGACGGAGCGTTTCCACGTCTTTCATGGAATGGACCGCAGCATCAATCTTGCCTTCTGCCAGCCAGATATCGAGCTCACGCGTCCACAGCGCCTTTCCGCCAATATCTGCCAGCGGGCGATCCTGAATTTTGTCCCCGCTGGCGCGCACCTTGACGAGCTCAACTTCATCCTCAGACCAACCATGCGCCGCACAGAGGCGGTCACGCGTTTCTTCGGCCTGCGCAACGGCCAGAGGCGACTGCCGGGTACCCAATCGAAGCTTTGTTGCGGTCATTTCTGCCTGCTTTTGTGTGAAGCGGATGCTTGCCCTAGCCATCCATGTCGCTAAGGGAAAGCGCCATGGGCATCGTTCTCGGCATTGAATCCAGTTGCGATGAAACGGCGGTTGCGCTGGTTTCGACGGACAGGACCATTTTGTCCCAGCGGATTGCCTCGCAAATCGAGGAACATGCGCCCTATGGCGGTGTGGTTCCGGAAATCGCCGCACGCGCCCATGCCGAGAAACTCGCGCCTATGATCGAGGATGTGCTGGAAGAGACCGGCATCGCCTTGCCCGATTTGGACGCCATTGCAGCAACTGCCGGACCGGGCCTGATCGGGGGTGTGATGGTCGGATTGGTTAGTGCCAAAGCACTGGCGATGGCGAGCGACGTGCCCTTGATCGCCATAAATCACCTGGAAGGTCACGCGTTGTCCCCACGCCTCGCGGATGCGGAACTGCAATTCCCCTATCTGCTGCTGCTGGTATCAGGCGGGCATTGCCAGATCCTGAAAGTCAACGGCGTCGGCGATTATCAGCGACTGGCAACAACAATCGACGACGCGCTGGGCGAAGCTTACGACAAGAGCGCCAAGATTCTAGGCCTTGGCTATCCCGGCGGCCCGGCAGTCGAGAAACTCGCGTTGGACGGGGATGCCAATGCCGTTCCCCTGCCCCGCCCTCTGGTCGGCAGCGGCGAACCGCACTTCTCCTTCGCAGGCCTCAAAAGCGCTGTGATGCGCGCCAAGGATAGCGGCAAACACAAAGACGCGGATATTGCCGCGAGCTTCCAGCAAGCAGCCATCGACTGCCTGATCGACCGGCTGCGCATTTCACTGGCTTCAGCGGGTGAGGTCCCTGCCCTGGTGGTTGCAGGCGGCGTTGCGGCCAACTCCGCAATCCGGAAAGCCCTGGAAAGCTTCGCCGCAGAACACGCAATGCGCTTTGTCGCGCCGCCTATGGCATTGTGTACGGACAATGCCGC
>JAHDDJ010000130.1:0-3584 GCA_020629385.1 Erythrobacter sp. | reverse complement strand
CAGCATACGAACAGTATTTACCTCCCATCCGCCGCGCTTGCGCCGAATATCCGTGCGACAGGCGAAATGGCTGACTTGAGCACCTGCACAACCATTCTCGCCGTGACACCTGCCCAGCATTTGGGATCGGTACTGTCCGGACTGCCCGAACACCCACGTGATCTGGTGTTGTGCAGCAAGGGTATCGAGGCTGGCACGGGCCGATTGATGAACGATGTTGCCAAAGCGGCTGCGCCCGACAGTGATATCGCCATCTTGTCCGGACCGACCTTTGCGCATGAAGTGGCAGCGGGTCTGCCAACCGCCGTGACGCTCGCTTGCAGCGGTGGACGGGCGCAATGGGACCGCCTCAAACCGGTCATCGCCCGGCCGCAATTCCGCCCCTATTTCAGCGAGGATGTGGTGGGTGCGGAAATCGGGGGCGCGGTCAAGAATGTACTCGCGATTGCCTGCGGTGTGGTGGACGGGCTCGGCCTTGGTCAGAACGCCCGCGCTGCCTTGATCGCGCGCGGTTATGCCGAGATGCTGCGCTTTGGCGAGACATTGGGTGCACAACGCGACACGCTGGCGGGTCTATGCGGTCTGGGTGATTTGGTGCTGACATGCTCCTCCACCTCCAGCCGTAATTTCTCGCTCGGCAAGGCGCTTGGCGAAGGGCAAGATGCTGCCGCCTTGATGCAGGACCGGACCACGGTGGCCGAGGGTGCCCACACGGCACCCGTGCTACATGAACTGGCGCGAAGCCAGTCTATCGACATGCCGATTGTCGCTGCTGTGAACCAATTGCTGGGAGGCGCGCCCGCCAAAGACGTTGTTTCCCAGCTTCTTGCGCGCCCGCTCACTTCCGAAAGCGGTGTACCGGCGTGAGCGCGACGGACAACGAGACCGGCGATCACACCGGCGGCGACAAGGGTGATATGGCCGCGCTCGCCAAAGGCGGGCGGACCAATACGCTGGGCTTTATCATCCGCGCGCTGGGCGGCATTCCATTTCTGTTTATCGGATACCGGCTGTACGGTGTGGACGAGATGGGCCGCTTTGCTGCAGCCTTCGTCATCATCGAGGTGTTTGCGCTGATCTGCGCGATGGGCGAGAAACGCGGCCTGGCCCAACGGCTGACTGACGGTGCAGACAGCGAAGGCACCACCCCCGCCAACCTCGTCTTTGACGGCATGCTGGCATCACTGCTGTTTTCTCTGGTGGCCTGCGCAATCCTGATCGCTTTTCCGGTGATTATCTTCCCCAGCGGCATGAACAGCCCGCTTGATATGTGGATGATCGCCGCAATCCCGGCCTTTGCGCTGACCGAGATCCTGCTCGCCGCGCAAGCCTACAAATATGACATCGCTACGACGGTCCGTGCGCGGGCGATTGTCGAACCGTGGACCAAATCCATCTTTGTCGGACTGTTGTTCTTCATCCCTGCGGTGAGTGCCGGGGGACTGGCCCTCGCGTATCTTATATCGCTCTATGCAGCCTTGTTGACAGCCCTGTGGTCGTTCCTGCGGACATACGGGATGCCCAAGGCTTGGCGACCACGACCGCGCTATCTCGGCAAGATGACCGCCCGCGCGCTGCCTCTGATCGGTGCTGATGTGATCGAGCGCGGCACGCGCCTGCTTGACGTGTTCCTGCTGGGCCAATCCGCATCAGCGGCAGCAGTAGGCATCTATTTCTTCGCCAAAGAAGTGGTCAGCGTCCCGCAAAAACTGAAAACCAGTTTCGAACCGATCCTGTCCCCGGTCATCACCAAGAACCTCAAGACCGGCAACTTCAAAGCCATCGCCGCGCAGGTCCGTCAGGTAGGCTTTTGGATCATCGCGCTACAACTGGGCATTGCGCTAGCGCTCGCCATACCGGGTGAAGCAGTGATGGGTCTCGGCGGACCCGCGATCGTCGGCGGCACCGGGGCGTTCGCGATCCTGCTTGCGGCAGAGGTTGTCGCCTCCATGGCAGTCGTGTCGGAAAGCGTGCTGGTCTATATCGCCCGCAAGCGCAATCTGGCCATCTCTGTTGGCATTATCACGCTGCAAGGCGCGCTTACCATCGGCCTGATCATGCTGGCCGAACACTGGAATCTGGATGAGGGCTTCAAGGCTGCCTTTGCCGCGCTAGCCTTGTTCATTGCGCTGGGTGTCTCAAGCCTGATCAAGGCGCGTATCCTAAAGACACTACTCAAAGCACCCGTCGGCAATTTGCGCTGGCCCCTGGTCTGGGCGACCGGTCCGGCGGTGGTTGTGGGCTTCCTCGCTACATTGCTCCCCGAATGGGCTGAGCTCATTTTCGGCATTCCCGCAATCTTGGCGGTATATCTTTTCGTGATCTGGAAACGCGGCTTTGGCGAAGAAGAGCGCGGCCTGTTCCGCAAGAATATCGGCGGGGCGGACTGACCGGAGACAGACTGGCATCTTTCCTAGGATCGCAGGCTTGGCTATGGCGCGTCAAACGTTGAAGGAGCCGGAACAATGCCCGACCAGGTGATGGAATTCATTCAAGCCAATCTGCCGCTGGTTATCGCTGGCGCGGTCGTGCTGGTATTGCTGCTGGCATGGGCGATTCTGGCTTCGCGCCGGACCAAAGTAGAAACCGACACCAGCGACGTTCTGGACGAAGGCAAAGGCCCGGCTGCACGCAATCAGGCCTTGATCGATGCGCCGCCTGCAGCAGCCGCTGAAATCGCTCCAAAAGTGAAGGATGTGGAGCCGGTCGCAGTGCCCGTCGAGGAAACTCCAGTCCCGGCGCCCGCTTCAAACGGGACCGATGATCTGACCCGTATCAAAGGTCTCGGACCCAAGCTTCAAAGCCTACTCAATACTTTAGGGGTAACCAGCTTCGCGCAGATCGCAGCATGGTCCGAAAGCGATATTGACGAGGTGGACGCAAAGCTCGGAAAATTCGAGGGTCGCATTCGCCGGGACAATTGGGTGGAACAGGCCAAACTGCTCGCTGCCGGAGATATCGGCGGTTACGAAAGCAAATTCGGCAAGACGTAAACTTTCCGGAAATTTCGCAATTTCCGCAGCTTACGCTACGTTATGTGCGAATCGGGGAGGATTCGCCATGCCGTCACCACGAATTTTGGTCGCTGAAGACGAGATGATTGTCGCCATGGATTTGTGCGACACGGTGAAGGAGGCAGGCTACCTTATCGAAGGCCCTCATCCAGATCTGTCCGCCGCCATGCTGGCCGTCCAGAAGAGAAAACCGGACGTAGCCATTCTCGACATTGGTCTTCATGATGGTGATTCTTTCCGCCTTGCCGAACATCTGACCGAGGAAAATATACCGGTCATTTTCCATTCAGGCCGCTATTCTCGTGATGAAATGAAGCAGCGTTTTCCCGATGCAATGACCTGTGTGAAACCATGCCCACCCAACGAAATTCTCCGCAAAGTCGAAAAGGCGCTTTCGAACTGATTGCCTCTTGCCTTCGGGCAAGACTTGCCGGACTGAGCATGGATGAATTCTGACATTCGGCCTTTACGCTCCGCTCTTTACCTTCCCGCCAACCGTGCAAGTGCGGTCCAAAAAGCCCGCAACGCCGATTGTGATGCGGTGATCCTCGATCTCGAAGATGCGGTTGC
>JAHDDJ010000129.1 GCA_020629385.1 Erythrobacter sp. | reverse complement strand
GCAAACGCAGCGATGTATCGCGAACGTCAGACGCTTTCTCACCGAAGATGGCACGGAGGAGTTTTTCTTCCGGTGTCATCGGGCTTTCGCCCTTCGGTGTGATCTTACCAGCCAGAATGTCACCCGGGTGCACTTCTGCGCCAATATAAACGATACCCGCTTCATCGAGGTTGCGCAGTGCTTCCTCGCCGACATTCGGAATATCGCGGGTGATGTCTTCGGGGCCAAGCTTCGTATCGCGGGCCATGACTTCAAATTCCTCGATATGGATCGAGGTGAAGACGTCATCTTTCACGATGCGTTCGCTGATCAGAATACTATCTTCGTAGTTATAGCCATTCCAAGGCATAAAGGCGACGAGGCTGTTCTTACCCAGCGCCAGCTCACCCAGATCGGTTGACGGACCGTCAGCGATAATATCGCCTTGCTCGATCGTCTCGCCCACTTTCACCAGCGGACGCTGGTTGATGCAGGTGTTCTGGTTGGAGCGTTGGAATTTTTGCAGCGTGTAAATGTCGACGCCGGACTGGCCGGGTTCGACATCGCCAATGGCGCGGATCACGATACGTGTCGCGTCAACCTGATCGACAATACCGCCGCGGGTTGCAGAGATCGCAGCGCCGGAATCGCGGGCCACGGTTTCTTCCATGCCGGTGCCGACAAACGGTGCCTCGGCTTTCACCAAAGGCACAGCCTGACGTTGCATGTTCGAACCCATCAATGCGCGGTTGGCGTCATCGTTTTCAAGGAACGGGATCAGCGATGCCGCGACCGAAACGAGCTGCTTCGGCGAAACGTCCATCAGCGTGATCTGTTCGCGTGGCAGCATCACAAACTCGCCAGCCTGACGGGCCGAGACGAGCTCTTCAACGAATGTGCCATCGTCGTTCAGTTCGGCAGAGGCCTGCGCAACCGCGTGCTTCTGTTCTTCCATGGCCGAGAGGTAGTTTACTTCGCCGGTCACCTTGCCGTCTTTGACAGCGCGGTACGGGGTTTCGATGAAGCCGTATTTGTTTACCCGGCTGAAGGATGCGAGGCTGTTGATCAGACCGATGTTGGGGCCTTCCGGCGTTTCAATCGGGCAGATACGGCCATAGTGGGTCGGGTGAACGTCGCGGACTTCGAAGCCTGCGCGCTCACGCGTCAGACCGCCAGGGCCAAGCGCCGACACACGGCGTTTATGGGTGACTTCCGACAACGGGTTGGTCTGGTCCATGAACTGCGACAACTGTGAAGAGCCGAAGAATTCACGCACGGCAGCAACCGCCGGTTTCGCATTGATCAGATCGTTTGGCATCACAGTCGAGACATCGACCGAGCTCATACGTTCTTTAACCGCACGCTCCATACGGAGCAGACCAACACGGTACTGGTTTTCGAGAAGCTCACCAACCGAACGAACACGGCGGTTGCCGAGGTTATCGATATCATCGACCTCGCCTTTGCCGTCTTTCAGATCGACCATTTCCTTCACAACCGCGAGGATGTCTTCCTTGCGCAGGGTTGTGACGGTGTCTTCAGCGTCCAGTTCAAGACGCATGTTCAGTTTCACGCGGCCAACGGCGGAAAGGTCATAGCGCTCACCGTCGAAGAACAGGCCTTCGAACAGCGCTTCTGCGGTTTCCTTGGTTGGCGGTTCGCCCGGACGCATGACCTTATAGATCGCTTCCAGACCTTCATCGCGGTTCTCGGCCTTGTCGACAGCCAGAGTGTTGCGGATCCATGGTCCGGTGTTGATTTCGTCAATATCGAGCAACTCGAGGCGGTCGATACCGGCATTGTCGAGAACTTCGAGGTTCTCTGCCGAAACTTCGTCACCAGCCTCGATATAGATGCGGCCGGTTTTCTCGTCGATCAGATCGCGCGCGGAATAGCGGGCAAAAACTTCCTCTGTCGGGATCAACAGATCCTTGAGGCCGTCCTTGGCGGCTTTGTTGGCAGCACGCGGGCTGATTTTCTGACCCGCAGCAAAGATTTCCTCGCCGGTTTTGGCATCCACCAAAGCAAAGGCAGGCTTGGCATTGCGCCATGCTTCGGGGTCGAACGGCATTTTCCAGCCGCCTTCAGCGCCGCCTTTGCCGGCAACGCGTTCCCAAGTAACGGTGTCGTAGAAGTGATCGAGAATGCCTTCGTGATCGAGGCCCAGCGCGAACAGCAGGCTCGTGACCGGCAGCTTGCGCTTACGGTCGATACGGACATTGACGATGTCTTTCGCGTCAAATTCGAAATCGAGCCACGAACCGCGATACGGGATCACACGGGCTGCAAACAGCAGCTTGCCCGATGAGTGGGTTTTGCCGCGGTCATGATCAAACAGCACACCCGGCGAACGGTGCATCTGCGATACGATAACGCGCTCGGTTCCGTTGATGATGAACGTGCCGTTGCCGGTCATCAGCGGCATGTCGCCCATGTAAACATCCTGCTCCTTGATATCGAGCACGGAGCGGGTTTCGGTTTCCTGATCGACTTCAAAAACGATCAGGCGCAGCGTCACCTTCATCGGCGCTGCATATGTGATGCCGCGCTGGCGGCATTCGGTAGTGTCGTATTTTGGCGGCTCAAGTTCGTAATGCACGAAATCCAGCTCGGCAGTGCCGGCGAAATCGCGAATCGGGAACACGCTGCGCAGCGTCTTTTCGAGACCCGACACATAATCGATCGACGGATCGGAACGCAGGAACTGTTCGTAGCTCTCGCGCTGGACCTCGATCAGGTTCGGCATCTGGGTGACTTCGTGAACGTCACCGAAAATCTTGCGGATACGCTTCTTCGCGGTACCGGTATTCGCGCTGGATTTGCGCGCGCTTTTCGCCTTGGTCGCCATGGAGGGTATATGCCTCTTATATATGTCAGCCTTACGCGGCGGCTGACTGTTACACTGTGTCTGCGCGGGAACACACCAGAGCCGGAACGCAAAAAGGCCGCAGCGAATCGCACCCGGATTGCGGGGCTGCTGCAGCTTCTCAAGCGTCGCGACTATGGAAACGCATCTTCCTTCCTGGACTGGTCACCGCGCAATGACCGGTCGCGCTCGAAGAGTGCGGTTGACAGCCATATAGGTATCTCGCGCCGCCTTGTCAAAGGCCTTGAAAAGCGGCGATTTCTGGGAGGAACCAGCAGATCACCCAACCCGGAAAATATCGCTAATCGTGATGTATATTATCGTTTTTCAATATTATTGATTGACAATAAATCGAATCATCCTTATTGATTTTCGATATCAAGCATATTGGAGATCGAGAAATGACACGCATTACCCAGAATTTCGCCGCTGCCTGCGCAGCTCTTTTCATCGTCGCGGTCACATGGACACCGGTGATCACAGTACCCGTCGCGCAAGCCTCTGCGTTTGCACCGATGCCGATCCTCGTCTGACGGATTAGAAAGGAATATCCGATGACAACTTTATCCCGTGACCCCCTGCTCACCGCAGCGCGCTGGATCGTCAATTTCATCATGGCTGTTATGGCTTTTGCCGGAACCGTAATGCTTGTCGCGATACCGCTGATTCTGTTCAATCAGGGCACTGTGGTTGCCGAAATAGTCTCTGAACATCCGGAGGCTGCCGGTTCGAGCCTGATCGGCCCGATCACCGTATTTCTGCTGGTTATCATAACGCTGCTGGCGCTGGCGATTTACTGGCTGGTCAATCTGCGCCGTATCATCAATTCGGTCGGCGACGGCGATCCTTTCATTCCCATCAATGCCGATCGCCTTGCCCGCATGGGCTGGATCACGCTGATCATGCAATTCGCGGCATTCCCTGCAACGGCTGTAGCTGGCTGGGTTCAACAACAAATCAGCGACATGCAGTTCGATTTCGAATTTTCGCTGACCGGCCTGTTGCTTGCTTTGCTCCTGTTCATTCTTGCCCGCATCTTCCGCCACGGAACAACTTTGCGGGACGATCTGGAAGGAACCGTCTGATGACTGATGAAACTCTGAGCGGGAGAATTACCGTGAAACTGGACGACTTGCTCCACGAACGCCGCATGACCCTGACCGAACTGGCAGAGCGTGTTGGATTGACCCTGGCCAACCTTTCCATTCTGAAAACGGGCAAAGCAAAAGCCATCCGGTTCAGCACACTGGAAGCCATCTGCCGCGAACTGGAATGCCAGCCGGGTGATTTGCTGGCTTACGAATGAAAGCAACCACGCGCTCCAATTCCGGGGCCAAATGAGGGGCTCGTCAAATGCGGCGGGCCCTTTGGGTTGGTCAGTGAACATGCTGCAGTGCCAAACTCCAATTTGGTTGACTCCTGAAACAAATAGGCTAATTGGCCCCTCGTTCGCTGGGCTGACGGGTCCAGTGAACATCCGTCCGAGACAGTTGGTGACCGGAATATGCCGGTCTTAATTTCCAGCCTAGACGGGGAAACAGAGATTTCAGCGCCCTGTAACAGGGTCGCCACCGCGCTGCTATAAATGGCTGCGCACCTCCTTCCCCATCAACGGACTTTTCCATGCCGGTTTGCGGTGTGGATGTTCCTGCTTTGCAGCAGGGATGACGTGTAAGCCGGTCACCGGGCATGTTGTCTGGTGGCCATAGTGAAGGAGTAAGACATGGATCGTTCGCAAAAAGCCGACGCGGTTGCCGGTCTTAACGCAACATTCCAAGAGAGCGGCGTGGTCGTAGTGACCCGCAATCTCGGCCTAACGGTGGCGCAATCCACCGAACTGCGCGGAAAAATGCGTGAAGCTGGTGCATCGTACAAGGTTGCGAAAAACCGTCTTGCCAATCTCGCCCTGAAAGACACGGATTACGAAGGTCTGAGTGAATTGCTCACCGGCCCGACTGCTCTGGCAACCTCCAGCGATCCTGTCGCTGCTGCCAAAGCTGCCGTGGAATTCGCCAAAACGAACGACAAGCTCGAAATCGTTGGCGGATCGATGGGTGGACAGATGCTCGACGTGGATAGCGTGAAGGCACTTGCCTCCATGCCTAGCCTGGACGAGCTTCGTGGCACGATTGTTGGCCTCGTTAACGCACCGGCGACGAAAATCGCTCAGGTCGTCAACGCGCCTGCCAACAAGCTTGCTCGCGTCTTCGGTGCCTATGGCGCCAAAGAAGCAGCGTAAGCGGTTTTTCATACGAATATTTCGGGACGACACCCAATTCCGGGCGTCTCGCCTAGTCATTTAATTGGAGTAAAGCATCATGGCCGATATCGCCAAGCTTGTTGAAGAACTTTCGAAACTGACTGTCCTCGAGGCAGCTGAACTCGCCAAGGCACTGGAAGAAGAGTGGGGCGTTAGCGCCGCTGCTGCAGTTGCTGTTGCTGGCCCCGCTGCAGGCGGTGGTGACGCAGCTGCTGCTGAAGAGAAAGACGAATTCGACGTCATTCTTACCGGCGACGGTGGCAAGAAAATCCAGGTCATTAAAGAAGTCCGCGCCATCACTGGTCTGGGCCTCACCGAAGCTAAGGGCCTCGTCGAAGGCGCTCCGAAGCCTCTCAAAGAAGGCGTCGGCAAAGCTGAAGCCGAAGAAATCAAAGGCAAGATCGAAGCAGCCGGCGGTACCGTCGAGCTCAAGTGACTGGATGGCAGGTTCTCCCTGCCACCGTCATCCCGGACTTGATCCGGGATCTTGTTCTACCGGGTGCAATGCATTCGGGAAGATCATCAAGAAGGGTGGTACCGCGAGGTGCCGCCCTTTTTCTTTGCAAATGTGACACTGTATCATCTACGGAACGCGCAGAAGTATCGACGAACGCCCTTGGCACGGGAACCAATCCGCGCCAGCACCGTCGAGACTGAAAGTTTA
>JAHDDJ010000128.1:1446-5796 GCA_020629385.1 Erythrobacter sp. | reverse complement strand
CCACGATTTTCAATCGTGTGCTCTACCAACTGAGCTATCCGGGCACAGCGCCGTTCACCCCTGATCGGGCTCGCGGGTTGGAAGCGGCGCTATGGCGAAGGCTGCAACTCTTGGCAAGGGGGAAATCGCCGGAAATCTGTCCTAATCGCGGTTTTCCCATTCCTCGCGCGCAATCTCTTCCGGTGCTGCCGGGCGACCAGGCACTGTATAGCCATCGCTGAACCACTGGTTGAGATCACGATCGCGGCAACGGTTGGAACAGAATGGTGCAAATTCGTCGGTGCGCGGTTTCTTGCAGATCGGGCAGGGTTTGGCAGTCGTCATAGAGGAACGGACTGCGCGAAACTGCCTTCGAGCGCAAGGGAGGGATCCGTGTCTATCCGCACTTCACGTCCTGTCCGCCTCGCGAGTTGGTCAAGCCATTCGGGCTTCAGCTTGGCGCGCAGGGCAGGGTGGATCGTCAGCAGAATTGCCCCGGCGCCATCAACGCTTTCGGCCTTGCGCAGAATTTGGCGTGCAAGCATTCCCGTCCGGCTGTGCGTCGCCCGGTGCACCAGCGACGGGCGTTCGAGCCGTGCCACTAGTTGCACAAAACCAAAGCCGTTCATGGCTGTTCGTTCATGCGGCCAATTGCCGAGCGCTTGCGCCAAGGCGTCATCGATTGCCTTGCGCTCTGCTTTGGTGCCGGGCGTCGGAAAGTCGATCCCGATCACGCCGCCAATATCCAGCTTTTGAATGTTGTCAGTGATGGCAGGGATCGCCGCCAAGGCCAGTTCCTTGCCGGAGCCAGTCCCGTCAATATCGATCACCGTCATGGCAGGTGTCGTGTCGATCAGCAAAGCACCGCCATCAAAGGTGATCGTGCGGCTGAGCGCATCGGCAAGAAGGTCATCCCACAATCTATCGGGAAAGCGATGCACTTCCCGCGCTGGCGTGCCGGTCTCGCGGAGCTGATGCAAAAGATCGGTTGGATCGACAGTTTGATCTGTCACGCGCCCTTGCGGCAGTTTCAGACGTCCGCGTTCGCTAATTGCTGCACGCGTGACGAGCAGAGTGAATTCCGACCCCTCGCTTAGCGCCTTGGGCAATTTGTCGACCAGTATGCTCTGACCATTTGCCAGCGTCGCAGTCCCGCGTGATTGCCCGGCAGTGCGATGGGCAAGCTTTGCAAGGTGTGTCTGACCCGCTGCAATCTCGCCGTGCCACTGGAGGCGGCTGGCGAATATTGCGTGACCATCAGTCAGGATGGCCCGGTCTTCACCGATCCCGCGCTCGACAAGCCATTCAAGCAATTGGAAATCCTGCTGATTTCAGGAGGGCGCGTGTTTCGAACAAGGGCAAGCCCATAACTCCCGAATGGCTGCCTTGGATGGCAACGATGAGTCCTTCAGCAGCACCCTGAATGGCATAACCGCCCGCTTTGCCGGCCCACTCGCCGCTGTCGATATAGGCGTCCAGCTCTTGTGTAGAGAGGCGTTTGAAACGCACCATGGTTTCATTGAGCTGTTCCCGCAGCGTACCGTCGGGTGCAAGCAGGGCTACGGAGGAGAGAACGCGGTGACGGCGTCCCGATAGCAGTTGCAGACATTCCCGCGCTGTATGGGCATCCTCTGCCTTTGGCAGGATGCGACGACCTGCAGCGACAACGGTATCTCCTGCCAGTACAAATCCCGCGCCGGATGCGGCCGCAAGAGCCTTCTCGCGGCCCATTCGCCGGGCATAATCTCGTGGCAATTCGCCTTTGAGAGGTGTTTCGTCGATATCAGCTGGCGCAATGGCATCGGGCGCTAAACCCAGACGAGCCAACAGCTCCCGCCTGCGCGGGCTGGCCGATGCCAAAATCAGCATGGGAGGAGCAGGCGCGGTCATTGCCGCACCTTGTTATTGAGGACCAGGACCTTGCGCCGGGTTCTGGCCCGGGCCGCCGCGACCCGGCATAAAGCGGTAGGTGATACGCGCCTTGGTCAGGTCATACGGGGTCAGTTCGCACAGCACTTCGTCGCCAACCAGCACGCGGATACGGTTTTTGCGCATCTTGCCAGCGGTATGGCCGAGCACTTCATGGCCGTTTTCAAGCTCAACCCGGAACATCGCATTTGGCAGCAATTCCACCACCTTACCGCGCATTTCGAGGAGTTCTTCTTTAGCCATATGTGTCCGTCATCCGTGTTGTTTGTCGATTGCTGTGGGGCGCACATAGCGACAGGCGGGATAAAAGGGAAGTCTCGTGCGTATGAAGAGAACTGAATCGCGTGCAATCAGTGGTTTGCGACATTTTGATACACGTTGTCAGCTTGTCCGCCTGTCGGCGGCAGATAAAGGCCAAGTGATGAAATCTGCATATCTTCTTTGTTCCGTTGCGGTAATTGCGGTGACGTGTCCGGTGACTGCATCGGCGCAGGATGGCTCCGATGCAGTCATCGGCACCACGCAAGCAGGCGAAGACGGGAAAGTCGAGATCGTCGTTACCGGCGAAAGCCGGAGGGGGCGTGTGGACACAGTCGAAGCACCCGTGCTGGAACTCAACTCAGAAGAGATCGCGGCGTATGGCGCGAATTCCATTGCCGATCTGGTCGCGGCATTGGAACCGGAAACCTCCTCGTCGCGGGGGAGGGGCGGCCCTCCGGTATTCCTGATCAACGGGGTGCGGATTGGCAGCTTTCGCGAATTCCGTTCATACCCTTCAGAAGCGATCGAAAAGGTCGAGGTCCTGCCCGAAGAGGTGGCGCAGAAATTCGGCTTTCCGCCTGACCGGCGTGTGGTCAATTTCATCCTGAAGGAGAATTATTCCGCACTCACGCTGGAAACCGAGTTTGAACAGCCCAGCAGGGGAGGCTACTCGGTCAACGAGCAGGAAGCGACGCTCCTTAAAATATCCAAGGGCGGACGTATTAACGCCAACGCCGAACGTCGCAAAGTCACCCCGCTGACCGAGGCGGAACGGGGTATTATCCAGACTGATGGCAGTATTTCCGATGTCGCGGGCGATCCCGATCCGGCGGCATTCCGGACGCTCATTGCCGAAAGCGAGCAGTATGAAGGTTCGCTCAACTTTGCGAAGGCTTTTATTAGTACCGGCAGTTCCCTGAGCATCAACGGTACCTATAACCGCAATGAAAGCCTCAGCTTTTCTGGCCTTGATAGTGTGTTGCTTACGAACCCGGCGAACGAAACTGCACTTCGCGTGTTGAACGAGGCCGATCCGCTGGCGCGCCGCAGCGTTACAGACACGTTCTCCGCATCGGGAAGTTATGACACGCCGCTTGGCACCTATCGTCTCAACGCGACTTTCAATGGCAGCCTGTCCGAAGGGCAGACCGAAATTGAAAGGCGGGCCGATCTGTCAGGATTGGTTGCCGATGCAGCTGCCGGAAGGCTCGTGATCGACGGCCCGTTACCGCAAATTCCCGATGCCGGTTTCGATATTGCGGACACCACAAATTACGCTTTTGATTCCAAACTGACCTTCTCGGGAAGTCCGTTAATGCTTCCCGCAGGCGAGCTGTCGACCACTTTCGATGTTGGCTACAACTGGTCCAGCATCGAAAGCTCCGACACGCGCAGCGCGACCGAAACGGACCTGTCGCGCAGCACATTGTCCGCAGGGATTAATGCATCGATTCCTCTGACGAGTGCGCGCGAGTTTTTCCTCGATGATCTAGGCTCGTTCACGCTGAACGGGCAGTTCCGGATTAACGACATCTCCGATTTCGGGACGCTGCGCCGCTGGAGCGCTGGGCTCAATTGGCAGCCCTTCGATGGACTGGACCTTCAGGCAACCTATACGAATAACGAAGCTGCGCCGTCGCTCGCCCAACTCGGCAATCCGCAGATTGTCAGCTTCAACGTCCCCTATTTCGATCTGGCTAACAATACGACCGAATTGGTTACAGTCACATCCGGCGGTAATCCCAACCTGTTGGCGGAAAAGCAATCCGACTGGACATTCTCCGCCAATATGCGCTTGCCATTCTGGAACAATGCCCGCTTCCGCGTGGCATATTCGACCAACAGGTCGGATAATGTTTCATCCAGCTTCCCGTTCTTGTCCGAAGAGATTGAAGCCGCGTTCCCTGATCGGGTGACGCGTGATGCGGGCGGGAGGCTTTTGGCGGTTGATCTGCGCCCCGTCGATTTTTTTGAAACGCGTACGGAACGGCTCAATTTCGGTCTGAACTTCAACGGCACAATCGGTAAAGCACCGGAACGCACCGGCCCGCCACCAGGTGTTGGGGGTGGACGTCCAGCTGCCGCCGGCGGTCCTCCAACGCAGAACGCACAGCAAGCGACCCAGACACCTGCCAAGGCTGAACCAGATGCGGGGGCAGAAGCTGCGAAGCCTGCAGCGGA
>JAHDDJ010000128.1:0-1346 GCA_020629385.1 Erythrobacter sp. | reverse complement strand
GAGGACCGGGTGGTCCGATGTCCGAAGAACGCCGCCAACGATTTGCTGCTTTCCGAGAAAAGGTCTGCGCTGATGATGGCGAAGCGTTTCTCAATCGTGTTATCGCGGCAGTCGATAAAGGCGAGAAGCTGGAAGATTTGCCTGATTTTGACCCGGAACGTGCCGGACGCATGATCCAGCGCTTGCGCAATGAAGATGGCACGATCAACACCGAACGGCTTGCCGGTTTTCGTACCATGATGTGTAATCGTGAAGGCGGTCCGCCTGCGGCGGTTGGGGCTGGGGCTGGTGCGCAAGGCGGCAGTTCTGGCCCATCGGCACAAGGTGGACAGTCCGGCGGGCCAGCGGGTCGCCGTGGTGGCAGGCGCGGCGGAGCAGCTGCCTTTTTTGGCGGTGGCGGTGACTCCCGTGCCCGCTACTTTGTGAGCCTCAACCACTCTTTGGAATTAAATCGCGAAGTGCTGATTTCCCCGGTCGGTCCGCAGCTTGATTTGCTGGACGGTGATACTCTCACCTCCACCGGCACACCGAAAAATTCGACACGGCTTGAAGCCGGTATTTTCAAAAGCGGGTTGGGTATGCGCTTGTCCGGCCGTTACACGGGGAAAGCCCGGGTAAATGGCTCGGCTGCTCCCGGCAGTACCGATCTCTTTATCGATGATCTGGCGCGTTTCGATATCCGGCTTTTCACCAATCTGGGAGAGGTGCTGAAGAAAGAGGAAGGCCTGTTCAAAGATCTGCGCGTGTCATTCCGGATCGATAATGTGTTTGATGGCCGCCGGTTGGTGAAAGATTCCAACGGCGATACGCCGCTGGGATTCCAGCCGCTGCTTATCGATCCGACGGGCCGCTATGTCGGGATCGATATTCGCAAACTGTTTTAGTACAGCGGCTTAGTGCAGACTGTTGCTGGGGAATAACAGCGACGACAAGCCAGTTGGCTCGAACGGTTTCCACGCGCCTTCTTCTTGTGCGAGACGGTCGGCGATTGCCAGCATAACGGTCGGGTTCACACCAAGGCCGCAATGGCTGGCATGAACGACGATGTTTTCCGTCAAACCGGGTGCGCCTTCATCCGGGTCCTGCACCGATCCGCGCCAATGGACCACACCATCGGTCTTGGTCAGGATCGACGTTGTAGGAACAGGAGGAGCCGCATCGAGGCCGGTAAACTTACCTGCTTGAACAGGTTCCGGTTCCTTGCCGTTGAAATATTCAAACAAAATGCGCGCGCTGGTGTGGTTGCGGTCATCACTGATCGGGCTGCCCAGAGAGATAACGCAGCGGATTTTTTCCGGCATCATCTTGGCCAGTTCGCGGGCGAACACGCCGCCGAGAGACCAGCC
>JAHDDJ010000127.1 GCA_020629385.1 Erythrobacter sp. | reverse complement strand
CATCGTCCCGCTATTCTGCATGATCTGCGCCCTGTCCACCAAGATTAGCTAGGGCAGGGCAAACCGGTGACGCCATCAACGCCGCGTCAGTGCTTCTTCGCTCTGGCGCATAAGCTTTTGCATGATGTCGGCGACCGGCTCTTCTTCTTTCAGCATGCCGACGCTTTGGCCTGCCATGATTGAACCGTTCTCTACATCACCGTCGATCACGGCGCGGCGCAAAGCGCCGGCCCAGTAGTGTTCGATCTGGAGCTGTGCTTCGCCCATCTCGATTGCACCATCATCGAGCAGTTTGGCGACTTCGATCTGCTTGGCGGTAAATTCTTCGGTGCCCTTGTTCTTGAGCGCACGGACAGGAATCACCGGCAGGCGCGGGTCGACTTGGACGCTGGTGATCGCATCGCGGGCGTTCGCACGGAAAAAGGCTTTCTTGAAGTTCTCATGCGCGATGCTTTCCTTGGCACAAGCGAACCGTGTGCCGAGTTGCACACCGACCGCGCCCATTTCCAGATAGCCGGCAATCGCCTGACCGCGTCCGATACCGCCTGCAACAAACACCAGATGATCTTCGCTAAGTTCAGGCAGAAATTCTTGCGCCAGCACGCTAGTGGAGACCGGGCCGATATGCCCGCCAGCTTCCATGCCTTCGATCACCAACGCGTCGCCGCCGCTGCGCAGCAGTTTCTTTGCCAGCGCCAGCGTGGGCGCAAAGACGATAACCTTGGCGCCGAATTCCTTGATCGCCTCCACACTGCCTTTGGGCGGGATGCCACCAGCCAGGACCACATGAGTAACGCCGTGTTTCTTGCAGATGGCGATCAGATCGAACAACTGCGGGTGCATAGTGATCAGGTTCACGCCAAACGGCTTGTCTGTCAGCGCTTTGGTTGCGGCGATTTCGCTGTCGAGCAAATCGGGCGTCATCGCGCCGCAAGCAATCACGCCAAAGCCGCCTGCATTGGAAATAGCCGAGACGAGGTTGCGCTCGCTCACCCAGCTCATCGCGCCGCACAGGATCGCATAGTCGCTGCCGAGGAAATCGGTTCCGCGCTTCATTAGCGCGCTGGTTTTTGCAAAATCAGTCATGGCAGCGGCGCTTAGTGTGCGATCTGCGATGCAGCAAGCTTTCCGTAACGGAACTGCCACCGGCGCTGTGCATTGGGTTTATAGAGGGGCCGCAATGCAAGATAACAACCAGATTCCTTTTGATCGCTTTTTACGATCATTGTGAGAGAGGTTAATTGCTTCACCCGATCAAAAGCCTGCGTTAGACAGGCATCATCATAGTTTTAACGGAGAAGGAAATATCATGGATATGAAGACCGGCGAGATGAGCGGCGGATGCCCGTTCACAGGTTCTGAGAATATGCGCAGCCTGCTGGGCCGCGAAAACAAGGACTGGTGGCCCGACGCATTGCAGGTCGATATCCTCCAGCAAGGCGGCCGCAATGCCGATCCGATGGGCGAAGATTTCAATTATGCGGAAGCCTTCAACGCGCTCGACTACAACGCGCTGAAAGCTGATCTCACCGCGCTGATGACCGACAGCCAGGACTGGTGGCCTGCGGATTATGGCCATTATGGCCCCTTCTTCATCCGGATGGCGTGGCACGCTGCGGGCACCTATCGCACCGGCGACGGACGTGGCGGTGCCGGAAGCGGCCAACAGCGCTTTGCCCCGCTCAACAGCTGGCCGGATAATGGCAATCTCGACAAGGCACGTCGCCTGTTGTGGCCGATCAAGCAGAAATACGGCAAGCATATCAGCTGGGCCGATCTGTTCATCCTGACCGGTAATGTCGCCATCGAAAGCATGGGCGGCCCTGTATTCGGCTTTGGCGGTGGCCGCGCCGATGTGTTCGAACCGGAAACGGTGTATTGGGGCACCGAAGAACAGTGGGTCGATACCGGCGCAGAAACCCGGATTATCCCCGACGAAGGCAAAGCGCTGGAGAATCCGCTTGCGGCGATCCAGATGGGTCTGATCTACGTCAATCCCGAAGGTCCAGGCGGAAATCCAGATCCTTTGCTGTCCGCGCGCGATATGCGCGAGACATTCGCCCGCATGGCAATGAATGACGAGGAAACTGTCGCTCTGACAGCTGGCGGACATGCTTTCGGTAAAGCGCATGGCGCGAAGCCTGCAGACACATTTGGCGGGTCGCCAGAATCCGAAGCACTTGCCTTGCAGGGTTTCGGATGGCTGAATGACGAGGAAGAGATTGCCAAGGGTAATATCACGACCTCGGGCATCGAAGGCGCATGGTCGAACAATCCTACATCGTGGAGCCACGACTATTTCCGCCTCCTGTTCAAATATGATTATGAACTTACCAAAAGCCCGGCAGGGGCGCAGATGTGGACACCCGTCAATCCGTCCGAAGAGGACATGGCACCCGATGCCCGCGATCCTTCGAAGAAGGTTCCGACCATCATGACAACCGCCGACATGGCGCTGAAGATGGACCCGGATTATCGCAAGATTTCGGAACGGTTCCACGAGAATCCCGAATTGCTTGATGATGCCTTCGCTCGCGCATGGTTCAAGCTGTGCCACCGCGATATGGGTCCGAAAGCCCGCTATCTCGGCCCCGAAGTTCCGGAAGAAACATTGATCTGGATGGACCCCGTTCCTGCAGGTAGCACGCCGTCGGGCAGCGCAGTTGCAGACTTCAAGTCGGCGATCCTGGGCAGCGGTCTTTCGGTCAGTGAGCTTGTGAAAGCGGCATGGGCTTCGGCCTCGTCCTATCGCAATTCGGACCATCGCGGCGGCACCAACGGTGCGCGTGTGCGGCTTGCTCCGCAGAAAGACTGGGCGGCGAACGACCCGGCGGAACTGTCCAAGGTTCTTGCCAAGATCGACGCGCTGCGCGGCGATCTGTCGATGGCGGACGCGATTGTCGCGGCCGGTGATGCAGCGGTCGAAAAAGCCGCCAAGGATGCCGGTTTCGATGTCAGCGTGCCATTTACCGGTGGCCGCGGCGATGCCGGTGACGAGCATACCGATGCGGAAAGCTTCGAACCGCTGGAGCCGTTTGCCGATGGCTTCCGCAATTATCTGAAGACCAAAGCCAATGTGAAGACCGAAGACATGCTGGTCGACAAGGCGCATCTGCTCGGCCTGTCCATGCCGGAAATGACCGTGCTGGTGGGCGGCATGCGCGCATTGGGCGCCGTATCGGGCAACACTGGTCACGGTGTCTTCACCGACCGCGTTGGCGAGCTGACCAACGACTTCTTCGTCAATCTGCTCGACATGGGCACGAAATGGACCCCGGTCGAAGACAGCCAGGACGAAGAATTCGTCGGGCGCGACCGCAAGACGGGCGAAGAGAAGTGGCGCGGAACGCGCACCGATCTGGTGTTCGGTTCCAACTCGCAATTGCGCGCTGTTTCGGAAGTCTATGCCGAAGCTGGCGGCGACGAGAAGTTCGTCCATGACTTTGTCGCAGCATGGTCCAAGGTCATGAATAACGGCCTGTTCGGCATCGCCTGACGCAGTCCGTCACATATATTTCCGGTAGCGGATGACCCCCTGCCGCCGGAAGCAAGCCCCCTCGCGCTCTCCGTCGCGAGGGGGTTTTTTGTTGTCAGGGCTTGTGCAAGCAGCCAAGCAACGCGCATGCCGACGACGTTTTCCCGTACCGCCCGATATTTTGCTGCATTGATTGCTGTGGCTGTCTTTGCCTCGCTCGCAGTCCAGATCACCATCAACGTGACACCGGACACCTCCGCGCTGCTCGCTTTCGGGCGGATGATGCGCTTCTTCACCATCTGGACCAATCTGGCGGCGGGCCTGACTTTCGGCTGGATCGCATGGCGCGGCGACGCTGACAGACGAGTGCTCTTTTCACTCGCCACCGCGATTGTAATCGTGGGCGTAGTCTATCATCTGCTGCTTTCAGCCGAGCACCATCCCGTGGGCTGGGACTGGTACACAAACCAGATGTTCCACACGCTTATTCCGATTGCCACAGTCGCGTGGTGGTTGATCTATTCCCGGTTGGCCCTGCTCACCTGGCAATCCTTGCCCGTGGTAATGCTGGTGCCCGTCCTCTACACGTTATTTGCCCTGATCAATGGTGCACTAACCGGGTTTTATCCGTATTTCTTTCTCGATCTGCCAAAGTTGGGATGGTTCCAACTGGCGATCGCCAATGTCGGCCTGTCAGTTCTGTTTCTCGCGGTAGCAGCCGTGCTTCTGGGCCTGCGCAAGCTGATCGCGCTCGCCTCGAAAGCCTAGGCTACAGCCAGCCCGCCTCTTTCAGCGCCGCGACATTGGCCCGGCTCACCGGCGCTTCCAGACCGCCATCGAGTACCAGCCGGACATTGCGTCCTTCCCGCTTCACATCAGCGACAGCGCCACGTGCGACCCACCAACTGCGATGCACCTGCATACCATCGATCCCGTCCAGTTCCGCCACAGCGTCGCGCATCCGCATAAGCACCAATTCCGAACCCAGCGCGGTATGCGCGCGGACATAGTGGTCTTCCATTTCCAGCGCGATCAGGCTGGTACCGATTTCTGCAGGCAAACGGTCCAGAAAGCGGGGCACATCCTTTACTGGTGATACGCTGGCAGGTTCGGACGATGCGTCAACATCCTGCTCTGTCAGCGCCATCTCCGTCGCGTTCCGCGATTCCAAAGCGTAGAACAACGCTGTCACGCCTCCGCCCACGACCAATACGTAGAAGTAGGACGTTAATCCCTCTTCCAGAGTCGGTGCACGGATCGGCCCGGGCAGGAAGCCAATCGACCAAACCGCGATGGTCATAGGCACGGTCGCAATCAGGACGGCAGCGATCCATAGCCCTGTGGTAGGCAGATCGAGCAGTGTTCTCAATTTGCCGACAAAGTAACTCATCGGGCTGTAAATCGCATAGCCGAGATAGGAAAAGGCGAGCCAGCTGACCAGCCGGTAGGCCAGCGGTTCCTGAAAACTGCCAAACGGACCAATAAAGGCGAGCACGACGCCAATCACGGTCATGATCGACAAATCGACAATCAGTTTGCGGGCAAGCTGGTTGCGCCGGTTTGGTGTCTGTTCGTTCATTCTGCCAAGAAACTAGCGCCCATTCGCGCTTCGTAAAGTGGCAATGCGGCAGAAATCCGTGCTTTTCGCGAAAGGTGACGCCGTTTTACGCAGATGCGATTGCGGGCGAACGGGCAGGCGGCATTGTCGGTGGCAGACATTCAATCGACGGAGCTTTCCATGACCACCGCAACACTGCCTTTCACCGCACCAACCAAATCCGGAAAGCCCGGTTTCGATATTGGCCCGATCACCCGCATTGCGGTGATGCTGGTCGGCGGCGTTTTGAGCGTCCTCTCGCTGATTGCCATCGCCCGGGGCCTATTGGGTTTCGCGCCCGATCATCCGAACATTCGCGAACTGGCAATCCTGATCCATGTTTCGACTGTGCTGCCTGCCATTCCGCTCGGCGCCTATCTGCTGCTCGCCCCCAAAGGCGGCAAACGCCACAAGCAGCTCGGCAAGCTGTGGCTCGCGCTAATGGTGGCAACGGCCAGCGCAGCGATTTTCATCAAGACCAGCGGCAGCTTCAGCTTCATCCATATCTTTATCCCGCTGACCTATATTGCATCCTACAAGGTCATCTCCAGCGCGCGGCGCGGTGATATGAAAACCCACAAGAAGGAAATCCTCGGTCTGTATCTGGGCGCACTGATGATCCCCGGCGCAGTCGCCTTCGCCCTGCCCGGCCGCCTGATGAATGTCTGGCTGATGTGGTGAGCTGAAGCCTTCGATCAATCGTATCGAATGACGACATTGTCCGCTGCCTCTTTCGCGAGGCGGCGGGCTTCGTCGGTTGAAGAACCGCACGCCAATGCAACGCCCATCCGGCGATA
>JAHDDJ010000126.1:4842-5961 GCA_020629385.1 Erythrobacter sp. | reverse complement strand
CGCAGATGCCTAAGGCGATGACCGGTAATGCGCAATCACCCACCGCCAAACTTGCACGTCAACAGGTCGGGATGCGCGAATTGTGGATGTCAGATCGGTTGATACATTTTTTTACGTAGTGTGACCGAGCTTTACACCGCTTCCGGCGAATGTCGGGTAATAAAACTGTGCAATTCGCGTTGTGAGGAGCACATTATGATCAACTTTGCTATTTATCTGACAGTGATATGCGGTGCCTTGGCTTCGTTTGTCGTGCTGTTCCGATCTGCAAAGTCCGGCGTGCTGATCTATCGTGAATTGTCCGCTTTGCGGCAACGTTCCGGGTGCGCAATCACCCCACCGATCGCCCCTCGGCCCGAGGCAGGCACGCGCCCCCGGAACGTTAACACTCGGCCGGGATATACGCAGGCAACGGGATATTTTCAGCGCCCACGGCCTGCGGTCTCGGTAATTACCGCCGGAATTCCTCTCGCTGCCTGAGATTTTCCACTGGTCGGGACGACTGGATTCGAACCAGCGACCCCTACACCCCCAGTATAGTGCGCTACCAGACTGCGCCACGTCCCGATCAGTGGAGGCGCGCCTATAGGGCTGGCTTGGGGTGAACGCAATATCTGATGCAAGCTTGCCACAAATGTGGGCATTTGATTGCCCTGTTCTTGCAATGCTGCTAACCGCGCCCACCTGATCCCGTGGAGAGGCGAGGGGTGCGGTCATCCGTGCGCTTATGTGCTGATCCATTGATGTAATTCTTTAGATACAGGCGCTTTTAATGCTCGATATTCTTACCGCTGCTGCCGGTGCTGCTGAGCAGCCAGCATGGACCGCAATTATTCCTTTCATTCTGATGGGTCTGATTTTCTGGTTCCTGATCATTCGTCCGCAAATGAAGCGCCAGAAAGAACATGCGGAAAAGATTGGTGGCCTGAAGAAGGGCGACAAGGTCGTGACCGCAGGCGGTTTGATCGGCAAGATTGTCAAAGTGGATGATGACTATGCCGATATCGAACTTGCACAGGGCGTGCGGGTGAAAGCGGTCAAAAGCACTATCGGCGATATTATCCCGCCAGCAGGCAAAGCGGCGAACGACTGATCGCGACAGTGCCGCCCGTGTTGCGG
>JAHDDJ010000126.1:0-4742 GCA_020629385.1 Erythrobacter sp. | reverse complement strand
GTGTTGCGGCTAGGCCAATAGAAGGACAGGGTTGGCACGATGTTAGAATTTCCAACGTGGAAAAAGATTTGGCTGTGGGGGCTGGCCTTGCTGATGGTAGCGGCGGCAATGCCGTCCATGCTGTCTTCGACCAACATCCGCTGGCCCGAAGCATTGCCTTCGCCGACAGTCAATCTCGGCCTCGACCTTGCAGGTGGTAGCCACATCCTTCTCGAAGCCGATCCGGCACAGGTTGCCGCGCAACGTCTCGAGAATATGGAAGAAACGGTCCGCAACACGTTTCGTAATGCAGAACCGCGCATCCGCGCAGGTGATTTCTCCACGCGCAATAATCAGCTCAGCTTTATGCTGGACAGTTCCGCAGATGTGGACCGCGCACGCGAACTGTTGCTGCCTGCGATCAACGGGCAGGGCATCGTGGCCGAATGGGACCTCGAGGTTGTCGACGAAACGCGCATGGTTCTAACCCAGTCTGACTCTGGTTCTGAAACCGCTGTGAGCAATGCGATGGAGAGCGCCACCGAAGTCGTTCGAAAACGTATCGACGCTTTGGGGACCCGAGAGCCAACCATCATCCGGCAGGGTGATACGCGTATCGTCGTTCAGGTGCCGGGATTGCAGGATCCAGACCAGCTCAAGGAATTGCTGGGACAGACGGCAAAGCTTGAATTCCGGCTGGTTGATGATCAGGCGCTACCGACAGATATAGCGGCGGGCATCGCAAATCCCGGCAGCCGGATTTATCCTTACGCGGACGGTACGCCAGAACAGGGTACATCGCTTGCAGTGATCCGTCTGGGCGGCATCCAGGGTGACTCGCTGACAGAAGCGCGCTCTGGCGTTGATCCGCAGGACAATTCCCCTGTTGTGAACATCCAGTTCGACAGTCAGGGCGGTGCCAAATTTGCCAAACTTTCCAGCGAGAATGTCGGTAAACGCTTTGCGATTATTCTCGACGGTGAAGTCATTTCCTCGCCTGTGTTCCGCGAACCGATCTTGGGCGGGGCAGCACAAATCTCGGGCAGCTTTACCACCGAAGAGGCATACGGTTTGGCAATCTCGCTCCAATCGGGTGCTTTGCCGGTCGATCTGACCATTGTGGAAGAGCGCACTGTGGGACCAGACCTCGGTGCCGATTCGATCAAGCGCGGCATGATCGCGATGTTGATCGGCTCTGTCGCAGTGATCGCGCTGATGATGGCCAGCTATGGCCGCTTCGGCGTCTATGCAACGGCAGCTCTTCTGATCAACGTTCTGATGTTGCTGGGTATTATGGCGGTTATGAACACCACGCTGACGCTTCCCGGTATCGCCGGTTTCGTTCTTACGGTCGGTGCTGCCGTGGACGCCAACGTTCTGATTAACGAGCGAATACGCGAAGAACGAAAACGAGGGCGGCGCATCATTGCGGCGGTCGAAAATGGCTATAAGGAAGCCAGCCGTGCGATTTACGATGCGAATATCACCAACTTCATTGCCGGTGTGCTGCTGTTCCTGTTCGGGTCTGGTCCGATCCGCGGCTTTGCCGTGGTTCTGATCATCGGCCTGTTTACCTCGGTATTCACCGCTGTGTTCCTGACCCGCATGTGGGTCGCCGGCTGGCTCAAGAAGAACCGGCCCACAGAGCTGCATATCTAGAGGGAGATGAGATTATGAAACTTCTGAAACTTGTCCCCGACGATACCAATATCCGGTTCCTGCGCTGGCGGATGCCATTCTACATCGTCAGCGTTTTGCTGATGATCGCAAGCTGGGCCCTGGTTGCGACACAAGGACTGAATTACGGCGTCGACTTTGCGGGTGGCCAGGAAATTCGCGCTACATTTGTTGGCGAGGAAGAGGCTCCTGTTGCCGAATTACGCCAGACTGTGGGTGCTCTTGAAGAGGTTGAAGACCCTGTAATCCAGCGCTTTGGTGCGGAAAACCAGGTGTCCATACGCGTTAAACTGCCGCCAGAGGCAGAGGGTGACCCCGGCTTTGCCGATGCGATGACGCAGAAGATTACGCAAGCGATGCAGGTCAAACATCCTGATGTTCGCATCGACGGTGTGGATTCTGTTTCCGGCAAGGTTTCTGGTGAATTCCGCAACGACGCCGCGCTCGCTCTGCTTGCCGCGATGCTGATGGTTGCACTGTATATCTGGATCCGGTTCGAATGGCAGTTCGGTGTCGGTGCGCTGTTTGCGCTGGCGCATGACGTATCGCTGACACTCGGCTTTTTCGCGCTGTTCCAGATCGAGTTCAGCCTGCAGATCATCGCGGCCATTCTTGCGATTATCGGCTACTCGCTGAATGATACGATTGTTGTCTACGACCGTATTCGCGAGAACCTGAAAAAGTATCGCAAGATGCCTCTGCCGGAATTGCTCGATCTGTCAGTCAACGAAACGCTGGCGCGTACCGTGATGACCTCTCTGACGCTGCTTGTCGCTCTGGTTCCGCTACTGGTTTACGGACCGGCGAGCCTGTTCGGCATGGTGTCCGCAATCACGCTGGGCCTGTTTATCGGTACATACAGCTCGGTCTATATGGCGGCACCGATCCTGATCTGGCTGGGCGTCAATTCTGACAGTTTCGTTCCGGAAGAAACCGTTGCTGACCGGCAGGAGAAATTGGCCCGCGGCGAAATCTGAAGAAAGCCGCGTTAAGCTGCTGCGATCAGGCCTTCGTAATAGGTTGCCAGAGTGCGCGCATTTTCGCGCCAGCTGAAGCGCTCTGCCGTCGCCGCCACTTTTTCGCGAGAGGGGCGGTTGGCAAGAATCTCTTGTACGCCTTGCGTAACAGCATCCAGAGAGCGTTCTACAATCAACCCGGCATCGGGTGACGTTACCAGTTCGCGTGCTCCCCCGGCGTCGGCAATGACCAACGGAGTGCCGCAGGCAAGCGCTTCGACCCATGCATTGGCAAGTCCCTCGCGTGCGGAGGGCAGAACCATTGCATCGGACGCGGACAGAATTACCGGCAGCAGATCGTGATCGACAGTGCCAAGGAAATGGACGCGGTCTTCTATCCGCATATCGCGTGCGAGATTGCGTAAATGAGTCTCGTCAGGGCCTTTGCCGACGAGCAGTAATTGCGCATCGGGGATCGCGGCGAGGGCGCCCATTACCAGATCCTGCCCCTTGAACTCGACCAGCGTGCCAACGGAGGACAGCAGCGGTTTATTTCCGGCAATTGGGATGCCGAGCGATTGGCCGAGCATTGTACGCAATCCCGAATGGTCCAAAGGCCGGAACCGGTCGCGGTCCAGACCGGTGTAATGGATCGAAATTTTGCCAGACGGCATTCCAAGCTCGGTCATCTCGCCAGCCAGCGCCTGCGAGACGGATAGCAATCCTGTCGCACGCTCTGCGGCATCGATCATCTGCTCGGCTGCAAAGGCCTTGCCGCCCCAAAAGGAAATGTCGGACCCGCGTGCCTTGATCGAGCAGGGAAGGCCAAGTTGCCCGGCGATCCATGCAGCAGCGGGGCCATCGGGATAGAAGAATTGTGCATCCACCAGATCGAATGGCTCGCTTTGGTGCAATTGCTGAACAAGGGGCAGAATTTTGCGAGCGATGATACCGGGATTGCTGCGTGCACCCACGCTTGGAATGAGTGTGAATTTAGGGCGAAGCACCTGAACGCCGTTTTCGAAGCCATCAAAGGCCGCCTTGGCCAGCGGCTTATACTTTCCGAACGCAATAGGCGGCACCCCGATGGGGTTGATTACTGTAACGTCCCAATTCTCGTGCTCTGCCAAAGCTTCCAGCGATCGTGCCACAAAAGTCCCGAAGCGCGGTGTATGCGCGTTGGGATAGAGCGTGGAAACCGAAAGGACGCGGCGCTTTGCCATCAGAGCGGCCGCACCAGCATTTCTGCCATGGCGATCCATGGCGGATCATCGACGACCTGCTGTTTCTGGCCGAGGCCGGGCGGCAAAATACCTACGAGTGTTCCCTGCCGGTCAATGAGCCGCCCGAAATAAAACCGACCACCTTTGCGCGGGACCAGAACATCGCGATTAATTGCTTTCTGGGCATCGCTAGGATCAAGTTGCCGCAGCCATACCTGATCACCCGTGCGGTATTCGCCAGCGCTGGTCGCGATACTCATCGCCATTAACGGCGCATCGCCGCCGATCTCGGTTGGCAGCACAGCGTCTGCTTCCTTCTTGAGCGCTTCCGGTCCGCTATCGCCGAGAACAGCGACAACTTTGGGAGCGGGAGAATCGTCCGAGCGCACCAGCGATTGCGGATCAACATCCAGCGCGGCGGCAATCCGGTCCATCCATTTGATGGAGAGGTTGCGCATGCCCGTTTCCAGCCGTCCGATGGTCTGCGCAGTGGTAGGCGGGGCACATGCTTCGGCCAGATCGGCCAGAGTCATGCCTTTGGCCTTACGGATGTCGCGGATGCGATTGATCATAGGTCGATCCTCTAACCCAGATAGTTACGAACCATATTGGTTTCTTCTTTCCTACACTCACTCCCTTTTGGCAAGAGGTGATTCTGCTGAATAGAATAGGGGAAGCATATGCGCCGCGAACTTGTCGAGCGAGAGTTGACCAGCGAAGGTCCCAAGCGAAATGGCGGTCGTCGTGCACGCCGTCGCAGCGTAACGGTCAATGTCGCAGAGTCGCCTTTGGGTTGGCTTTTTGCGCGCGGGCACATTGATGAACGGCTTTTTGACGCGGGAGAACGACTGCGCGCAGACTATGAACGCGCGCAATTGAGTGCCAGCGTGACAATGCGCTGGGACCC
>JAHDDJ010000125.1 GCA_020629385.1 Erythrobacter sp. | reverse complement strand
GCTTTGAGGTTGGGTAGGTGATCGATGGTCATGCCGTTAAACGCCCGGCTTGTCGTGAGCTGGAACACCATCATGATATCGGCTGTGGTCAGCTGTGATCCGCCGAAATAGTCAGCTTCGCCAAGGCGGGTTTCGATCTGTTTCCATGCGTTGGTGACACGTTTGGCTAAAGATGGCGGCATTTCGGCTTCCACCGCGTTCACCGCGATTTGCATCATACCATTGGTCATGAAAGTCGCATTGGCAAAGTGGAACCAGTAGAGATGATCGGCGAAATCCGCGTGGTCAGGGCCGGGCACCAGACCGGTGTCAGGCGCATATTTGCCGATGATATATTCGACGATAGCCCCGCTTTCACCCAGCAGTACATCGCCGTCTTCTATCAATGGCGCGACCTCCATGGGATGCAGCGCTTTCAGCTCTGGCGGAGCAAGGCGCGTTTCGGGGTCGCGGTTATAGAGCTTCAGATCATAGTCCAGCCCCAGTTCCTCGCACAGCCAGACGATGCGTTCGGATTGCGAAATGCGCAGGTGGTGGACGGTCAGCATACGGGAAGCTCCTGTTGAAATAGCTGCGCTATGGCTAATCACTCGCGCCCGGCTTGTCACCGTCGGCGATTGCTTCCTGACGCATTTCCTCGATCTGTTCGATGACCACTTTGGCTCCATCACCGCGTCCGTGCGGATTGTTGGTGATGATCTTCAATATGTTGATCGCCTCGTCGAACCTTTTCTGCTCGGCCAGATCATAGGCGTAAGCAAGGCGATATTCATTCGACTCCGGCGCAACCCGAAATGCCTGTTCCAGCAACGGGCTGACCGTTGAATTGCTTTCACCGCGCCGGCGATAGCTGGTGGCGATGTTGTATATCGGCCATGGATCACCGGGTGCGGCCTCTTTTGCTGTGCGGAAGTACTTCCGGGCAAGGTCCCAGTCGACCGCGTCAGGATCATCGCCGTGGTCATATTCTTCTAGGATAATCCGGCCCTTCAGCACATTAGCATGCGGGTGTGCCGGATCGAGTGCCAGCGCCTTGTCCAGCGCTTCGACAGCGGCGGTGAAATCATAAGGGTTTTCGGCCTTGTCGCTATGCGCCAGCGTAAACTCCATCTCGGCAAGCTGGAACCAGGCCTCTGCTGTTGCACCGGACTTGACCACGTGTTCCCGCATCTCTGCAAGCAGGTCTTGCCGGTCGCGTACGGTTAACCGGTCCAGCGTTAGACGTACGGTGTTTGCCTCGCTTTCGCTGAGTTCTCTGATCGAAATCTGCTCGCGAAACGGAAGCGGCTCGGTTGATTTCTGATAAACGGTCGGCTTGACCACATAAGCGCGCAAATCCTGTTTTAACTGGTCAAGATCACCGAAGGCTTCCTCGGCGGCTTCGAGAGAATCCTTACCGTCATTGATTAGGCCGAGGTAGCGGGTAATCTTTGCGCCGCGCCCGTGCTCTCGCGAATAGAGCATGTGAGTAAGGCCCCATGACCAGCCGTAGAAATAACGCCAACGCGTGCCGCCCTGTTCGAACGGCGTCTGGGACAGAAGCTCGCGAATGTCCCACTTTCCACCATAAGCCATCATGAGCTGGCTGCTGCCATTTGCCCGCCCAAGTTCCCAATGGCCGTCATCCTTGAATTTGGCGGTGGAGACATAATCGGCGAAGCCTTCGACAAACCACGCAGCGGCCGGAATGCGGAAGTTCTGGAAGAAGAAATGGTGCCCATATTCGTGGAACAGCACTTGCTTGCCCGTCAGCGCGCCTCGATGTGAACTGGTTTTGCGGTTGGCGACCATGATGCTGCCTTCGGACCGGGCACGGTAAAATCCCGCAATGGACCTGCCTTCACTACCCATGAGATCGGCCACGGCATCAGCATCTTTCAACAGATAGACCGTCAACTTGTTCGGATTTTCGACCGGATCGCGCCGCCATTGTTTGCGAAGCAAGGCGTCCAGACGTTCCAGTTCGGTCGCAAATTCGCCCAACTGTTTTGCTTTGCCATCGCTGTAAATGGTAAAGTGATAGGTGTCTGCACGGTGCCACGTTCTGGCTTGAGCACTGGTGGCGAAAGCGATTGATACCAGAAGGGTAATGAGCAAACGGATCACGAAACGGGTCTTTCCCTACTGCGCAAGCGCACGCTCGGCAGCGGCGCGATAATCGGGATTGTTGAGCATCGAGGTAAGCAAACGTTCCGCAACTTCCTTGTTTCCTCCGCGGGCCAAGGCCACGGCATAGGCGTAGCGGAATTCTTCGACTGCCGGGTTGGCCACGAACGCACGGCCCAAACCGTCAAGAACCTCCGTAGGCGGGTCGATACCTTGCTCGATATAAGACTGGAACATCAGCGCTGCAGCGAGCGGTTCTTTTGCCGCATCGGCAGCCAATGGCGCCAACATTGCCCGAATTTCCTCGAACGGCTTGGCATCATCCAGATCGTTGGTCCGGACCAGCCGGGACAGAAGTATTTCGGCTTTCAACCGGCGAGCTTGCGGATAGTCCGGATTGATTTCCAACGCCCGGTTTACGGCGCGCCAAGCTTCCGCGTCGGAATAGGGGTTGGCGGTGACCACGATCTCGCCATTCGAGAAACCAAAACCGCGAAAGACATGTTCTTCGCCAAAATCGCTCGCCCGAACCCGGGCAAATTCGGTTGCGGCATATTCGTGCCAGACCGGAGCGCTTTCCTCAAAGCGTTCGGTAAGTTTGCGCAGGTTTTTCGATGTCTTCTCGAGATCTTTGGCGCGCAACCTGCGAAAGCGGGGTTCGGTCAGTGCAATCTCGTCATCGCGCATTTCGCGTATGGACAATGCAATTGGCGGACGCGGTTTGAGCGCAACGCGGCGATAGCTGTAATTGCCGCTGCGCAGACGTTCCTGAATGCTGTCGCCAAGCGCGTCCAGGTCGCCGAAGATTTCCATGGCCTCGTCCACCGGCTTTCCGGCGCTAAACGCGTCGAGATAGCCTTCAAGCTTGCCGCTATAGGCCGGGTCGACCAGCAGAGGGTATGTCGCCTCGCGGCTCAGCCGGTAAAAGCGCGACCATGATTTCTCGGATTTTGCAGGCGTCAATGTCGTAAAAGTTCTGGCCAGTTTCTTCCCGTTGACTGTTTCCTGGATCGGCCGCCGGATATCAGGAGCGCCAAGAATGAAAGCGCCTTCCTCGTCGATATAGGTGGTTGAGAAGAATAGCGGTGCACCCGTTTTGAACCAAAGCGGACTGGTTCTGAAGAACGAATTATCGGTGTAATGCGACGCCAATGTGTAGAAAACGGCGTAGTGCCGGAACAGCTTGTCGTCGGCGGGATCATATTGAACGAACGAACTGGAGACTTCCGGCCATGAACCGACAAAGCCGATATTGCGGAATGCTGAAACCCGCGTGATACGGTCGTAGTCTTTCTCCAGATAAAGTTCCAACTTGCGGCCTGCGCGGGTTTTTGCAGGTAGTTGGCTTTTCAACAGCAGATTGAAATCTTCCATCGCCTGCACGAGCTCGCGCATCTGACGTTCATTCAGTTTCGCATGAACGACATAATGCTCGCTTTCTGCCCGCAGCCAGTCCGCAGCGGCAAGTGGCTGCGGCAAAAGGAACATAAATGCGAGTACAAGCAACCGCCTAATCATCGGGCGACTATAGGAAACTATCGGGTTATGCCAAGCCGGTGTTACACAAAACTATAAGGATCAATATCGACTGCAATACGAACACCGCGCGGGAATTGGAGGCCGCCGAGCCACTTGCGGATCACGTCCTGCACCTGCGCGCTGCGGCGGGCGTTGATCAGCAGGCGGTAACGGTACCGGCCGCGCAGCAAAGCCATGGGCGCAGGGGCTGGACCAAGGATCATCACATCTTCGACACGGGGTTGTGATCCGCCAATGGCGCGTGCCGCCTCTTTGGCCTCGTTCTCGTCTTCGGAGGAAACGATGATCGCGGCCCACCGCCCGAATGGCGGTGCACCCGCGCTGCGGCGCGCCTCCGTTTCAGCTTCGTAAAAAGCGTCGCGATCCCCGGCGGCGAGGGCGGCGATGACGGGTGCATCGGTGTGGCGGGTCTGGATCAGGACTTCGCCCGGTTTGCTGCCGCGACCGGCACGTCCTGCGACTTGCGCTACTTGCTGATATGTACGCTCCGCCGCGCGCAAATCACCGCCTTCCAGTCCGAGATCGGCATCGACTACACCGACCAGCGTCAGTTCGGGAAAGTGGAAGCCCTTGGTCACAAGCTGCGTGCCGACAATCACGTCGATCTCTTTGGCTTCGGCCTGCGCGACAAATTCGGCGGCCTTTTCCGGAGAATTCAGCGTGTCGGATGTGACAACCGCTACGCGGGCCCCCGGAAGAATTTCGGACACTTCATCGGCGATCCGTTCGACCCCCGGACCACAGGCCACCAGACAATCGGGTTCGCCGCATTCGGGGCAGGTGTCGGGCGGGTGCGTTTCGTGCCCGCAATGGTGGCAGGACAAGCGCTGGCTGAACCGGTGCTCGACCAGCCATGCGCTGCAATTGGGGCATTGGAAACGGAATCCGCAATTGCGGCACAACGTTAGCGGGGCGTAGCCGCGCCGGTTGAGAAACAGCAGCGATTGCTCGCCCTTTTCCAGTCGATCGGTCAATGCCTCGACCAGTTCAGGTGCCAGCCAGCGTCCGCGTTCCGGTTTTTGTTCGGTCAGATCGATAGTTGCGATGGAGGGCAGGGTGGCTCCTCCGAAACGGCTCGGCAAATCGAGTTTCTCGTAAATCCCGCTTTCGGCCATTTGCAGGCTTTCCAGGGCGGGGGTGGCGCTTGCCAGAACCACCGGAATTTTTTCAAAACGGGCGCGCATCACGGCAACGTCGCGAGCATTGTAGCGCACGCCGTCATCCTGCTTGAAGCTGGTTTCATGCGCTTCATCGACAACAATCAGGCCAAGATTGGCATAGGGCAGGAACAGCGCCGAGCGCGCCCCGACAACGACTTGCGCTTCTCCGCTGGCAATGGCGCGCCACGCCCGGCGGCGCTCGGTCGATTTGAGGCTGGAATGCCAAACGATAGGTGGCGCACCAAAGCGCTGTTCGAACCGCCGCAGGAATGCTTCGGTCAATGCGATTTCGGGCAGCAAGACGAGGACTTGCCGGTCATTCTCCAGTGCGGCCGCCATCGGCTCGAAATAGGTTTCGGTTTTGCCTGACCCCGTCACACCATCGAGCAGATAGGGTGCAAAGGTCCCGGCTTTCACAGCTGCGACGAGTATGTCCGAGACTTTCTTTTGCTCCGCGCTCAAATCAACGGTTGCATGGCCCGCATCGGCGCGGGGGTAGGGGCGGTCGATGTCGACCTGCACCGGCTCCAGAACCCCTTGCCCGACCAGGCCGCGCAGCACGCCATCGCTGACGCCTGCGATTTCAGCCAGCTCGCGGATCGTGGCTTGCTCGCCTTCCAGCAACTCCATCGCGATCTCGCGCTGCGGCGTCATGCGTTCAGGCATTCCTCCGGTCAGGCGGTATTCGGTCATGGTGCTGGGGCCGCGCATGGCGCCGCCCGAAGACAAGACCATGCGCGCCACCGATGCCAGCGGGGCGCAATAATAATCGGCGGTCCATTCGATCAACCGGCGCAATTCAGGGCGCAAGGGCGGGACGGGCAGAATTTCAAGGATCGGCCGCAGTTTGGCTTCCGGCACCTCGTCTGCTGGCAGCCGTTCAGGGTCCCACACAACACCAATGATCTGGCGCGGGCCGAGCGGTGCGACTACAACCGAGCCAAATTCGACCGCCATGCCTTCCGGCACTTTGTAGTCGAGCGGGCCCAAGGCGGCATTGAATATGATGAGACGGACGCGGTTCATATTGGATCGCCAATATGGGGCGTAAACCCGTCAGCCGACAAGGTAAGGAGTGCATGCAATGACCGATTTGTTGAAACAGGGCCTTGGCCGCCGCCACTTTATGGCCGGTTTGTCTGCGACGGGCGCGTTGAGTCTGTCTGGCTGTGCGGG